>DATCMG010000934.1:0-7878 GCA_036563555.1 Roseomonas sp.
AGGAGGGCGCGGCGCGTCGGGCAGGGCATCGTCGGCTCCGGTGGAAGTGGTCCGGGCGCCGGCGCGGCCGGAATCGCCCCGTTTCGGCGTTGGAGCGGAGTCTCGGCCGGCCGGGCCGATTTTGGAAGGCCGCGCGACCCCGCATGCGGTCAAGTCCCGCGGCGCTCCTCGATCATCGCCCGGATGCGCTGGGCCAGCGTGTCGATCGCGAAGGGCTTGGTGACGAGCTCCATGCCCGGTTCGAGGAAGCCGCCATTGATCGCGGCATTCTCCGCATAGCCCGTCATGAAGAGGACTTTCAGATCCGGCCGGTGCATTCGGGCCGCATCCGCCAACTGCCGCCCGTTCAGGCCGGGCAGCCCGATATCGGTGACCAGCAGGTCGATCCGCTCGCGGGATTCGAGGATCCGAAGCCCGGACGGGCCATCCGCGGCCTCGAGGGACCGGTAGCCAAGCTCGGCGAGTACCTCCACCACCAGGTCCCGCACCGCGGTCTCGTCCTCGACGACCAGAACCACCTCGCCGCGCTTCGCGGCGCGGGGCGCCTCCACGGCGGGCAGGGCATCCTCCGGTTCCGCGCCCTCGCCATAGTAGCGGGGCAGGTAGAGCTTCACCGTCGTGCCCTGGCCAGGCTCGGAATAGATCTTCGCATAGCCGTCCGACTGCCGGGCGAAGCCGTAGATCATCGAAAGGCCCAGCCCCGTGCCCTGGCCGATGGGCTTGGTGGTGAAGAAGGGCTCGAAGGCCTTCTCCATCACCTCACGGTTCATGCCCGTGCCGGTGTCCGAGACGCAGATGCAGACATACTGGCCCGGCCGCACCTCCCGCGTCCGGGCGGCATAGGCACTGTCGAGATGGGCGTTGCAGGTCTCGATGGTCAGCTTGCCGCCGCCAAGCATGGCGTCGCGCGCATTGATCGCGAGGTTGAGGAGCGCGCTCTCCAGCTGGGGCGGGTCACAGAGCGTCTGCCACAGCCCGCCGGCCGTCACGATCTCGAGCTGGATGCTCTCGCCGATCGTCCGCCGCAGCAACTCCTCCATCGAGGCAACCAGGCGGTTTGCGTTCACCGGCTTCGGGGCCAGCGGCTGGCGGCGCGAGAAGGCGAGGAGACGGTGGGTGAGGGCGGCCGCGCGGTTGGCCGAGGTGATGGCGGCCGAGACGAAACGATCGACCTCGCTGGTGCGGCCGGCGGCGATCCGGCGCTGCATCAGCTCCAGGCTGCCAATCACGCCCGTCAGCAGATTATTGAAATCATGAGCAATGCCGCCCGTAAGCTGCCCGACCGCCTCCATCTTCTGACTCTGCCGCAGGGCTTCCTCGGTGGCCCGCAACATCTCGGCGGCCTCCTTCTCCGCCTGGATGTCACGGCCCACGGCATGGATGAAGCGTTCGTCCGGTACCGCGGTCCAGGAGAACCAGCGATAGCTGCCCTCCTTGTGCCGGTAGCGGTTCTCGAAGCGCAGGGTGGTGATGCCATCGGCCAGCCTGCCGACCTCGGCGAGGGTGGCGGCGATGTCATCCGGGTGAACGAGCCGCATGAAGTCCCGGCCGATCAATTCCTCCCGCTCCCAGCCGAGCTGGGTCGTCCAGGCCGGGTTCACCGCCTCGATCCGCGCCTCGAAATCCGCGACGAGCATGATGTCGGTCGAAAGCCGCCACATGCGGTCGCGGTCGCGCGTGCGCTCCTCGACCTGCGCCTCCAGATCCTCGCGTGAGCGCGCCAGGGTCTCGCGCGCTTCGACGATCTCCTCGATATCGGTGCAGACGCCGATCCAACGCTGGATCCGGCCGTCCTCCCCGCGGGTCGGCAGGGCCCGGGCGAGCCACCACCGATAGGCGCCATCGGCGCGGCGCAGCCGGAACTCCGTCTCGTAGGGCGTGCCGGTGGCCGTCGCCTCGGCCCAGCGCGCGACAGCGGCGGCGCGGTCGTCCGGGTGGAGATAGGAGACCCATTCCGATCCCAGGATCTGCGCGGGCGCGGAGCCCGAATACTCATGCCAGCGTATGCTGGCATATTCGATCGCGCCCTCCGGGGTCGCGGCCCAGAGAAAGCCCGGCACCGCCCCCGCCACCTCGCGGAGGCGCGCCTCACTCTCGGCCAGGGCGCGCTCGGACTCGCGCTGCGCCGTGCGGTCGCGCAGCACCTTCACGAAGCCGACCGCCGCGCCGGCTTCGTCGCGCAGCGGCGTCATCTCTCCCATGGCCCAGAAGCGCTCGCCACTCTTGCGCAGGTGCCAGCGCTCGTCCGGCGCGTGGCCGCGTTCCAGGGCCCCGCGCATCTCCCCGGCGGGGACGCCGGCATCCCGGTCCTCCGGGGTGAAGAATCGATCCGCGGCCTGGCCGAGCATCTCCTCCTCGGTCCAGCCCAGGGTCCGCCGCGCCCCCTCGTTCCAGCCCGTCACGCGGCCATCGAGGTTGGTCACGATGATCGCGTAGTCGGTGACGCTGTCGAAGATCTGATGGGCCCGCGCCTCGCTGTCCCGCAGCGCGCGGGCGGCCAGGACCTGCTGCGTGGTTTCCATGCAGGGGCAGAAGAAACCCTCGATCGTGCCGCCCTCGCCCCGGATCGGCGTGTAGGAGAAAGCGAAATGCGTCTCCTCCGGATAGCCCTTGCGCTTCATCACCAGCGTGATGTCGTCCATATGGACGGGCTCGCCGGAATAGGCCTGCTCAACGATCGGGGTCAGGTCGGGCGCGATCTCCGCCCAGACCTCCAGGAAGGGCCGGCCGAGCGCCGCCGGGTGCTTGGAGGCGAGGATCTCGGAATAACGGTCATTGTAGATCAGCGTCTGCTCGCGGCCCCAGGCGATGAACATGGGCTGGCCGGAGCCGAGCATCACGCCGACGAGCGCCTTCAGCGCCGGCGGCCAGCGCTCCGGCGGGCCGAGCGGGGTGGCGCCCCAGTCATACTCGCGGATCCGGGTGCCCATCAGGCCCCCGTCTGACAGGAAACTCAGCACGATCAGAACGTCACGACACGCGTGTCCCGGCCGGGCCGGAGCCTCCGGAACCCGACCCTGCCGAGCGGGCAGCGAAGGACCGGCGGGGTGGAGGGGGATCGTCGCATGCTTCGGGCTTCGCCACTGATCTGTTCTGTCTGGAAGGCGGCAGGCTTCCCGCGGGTTTCACCTGGGGCGGTGGCCGGGGGAGAATCGGGCGGGGGTGCCGGCCGCGCCGTAATAAACCCAATGTCACACGCCCGGCCGGCTTAAACCGGCCAGCTGGAAGTGGCTGCCGTCTGCAAGGCGCCGACCCGTTTGCGGGCTCAACCAGGGTCAATGATGCCCCGGATCGGCGGGCCATAGCTTCAGGGCCGCATAGCATCAGCATGGTGCCAGCAGCCGCCCCCAGCCAATCAGGAGCAGCAGAACGCGAAGCGCAAGCAAGGCGCTGATCATCGGGAGAAGCCTGGCTTGCCCTTCCCCGGAAGCACCAGGAACGGAAAGCTGGTGCGGGTGGTCGGACTCGAACCGACACTCTGTCGCCAGAAGCGGATTTTGAGTCCGCCGCGTCTACCGTTCCGCCACACCCGCGCGGTGACATGGAGATGCCATGCCGGACCCCCTGTCGTCCAGAAGGGGGGCGCCGCATGTTCAGGAGGCGGCGGGCGCCTCGGCCTCGGCGGTGCGGAAGGTGGCGGGGGAGGTCACTTCCAGCATTTCGAGGTCCTCGGAATGCGCGACCTCGCGGTGGCGGATGCCGGGCGGCTGAAGGACGCTGTCGCCGGGTTCCAGAAGAACCTCGCCGATATCCTCGTATTCGAAGCGCACCCACCCGTGCAGGACCAGGACGAGCTGGAAGCCGAGCTCATGGGTGTGCCACTGGGGCTTGGGGCCCTCGCCCGGGACCGCGCGGATGATATGGGCGGCATGGGTGCCGCCAGTGGCCTCCCGCGCGCCGAGGTCGCGATAGGCGAAGAAGCCGCGCAGTCCCGAATCATAGGAGGCCTCGGCGGCCTTGCTGATGGTGGTTCGCATCGGGGCTCCTCGGGCCAGCGGACGGTGATGCGCCGGCGGTAGGCCGAAGGCCGCCGGGCCGCGCGGCAATTGCGCCGCGCGGCCGCCATGATGCCCGCGGATGGGTCAGTGGGCCACGACCTTCCGGTAGAGGCGCCAGGTGCCATGGCCCAGCAAAGGCAGCACGAGCGCCAAGCCCACGAAAAGGGGCACGCTGCCGAGGAAGAGCAACACGGCCACGATCAGGCCCCACAGGGCCATCGGGACGGGATTCTTCAGGACCGCCTGCACCGAGATCCGCAGGGCGGTCAGCGGTCCCACCGGACGGTCCAGAAGCATTGGAAAGGACACGACCGAGACGGCCAGCACGACAATCGCAAAGAGAAAGCCGACGGCGTTCCCGACCAGGATCAGTTGGCGCCCCTCCGGCGTCCGGAACACCTGCTGGGTGAATTCCTGAACGGAAGCCGGCCTCGTCCCCTGGAAGATCGAGTCATAGATGAACTGCGCCGTGAAGAGCCAGGCCACGAAAATCGCCAGCAACATCACGCCCAGGGCGATGATGGCGCCGAGATTGGGAGATCGCAGGACATCGAAGGCATTCAGCCAGGTGACCGGCAGGTTCTGCTCCCGCCGCCGGCTGAGTTCGTAAATCCCGAGGGCGGCAATCGGGCCGACCAGGGCGAAGCCGGAGATCAGCGGCCACATGAGTGGCATCAGCTCTCCTTCCGAGGCAACCTGCGCGGCCACGATCCCGACGATGGGATAAATCATCGCGAGGAAGACCAGCTGCGTGGGATGGGCGAGAAAATCCTCCCAGCCCTCGCGCAGCGCGCTCCAGACATCGCCGGTTCCGATCCGGCATATCACCGGCTCGCTGGAAAGGGCCGTCTGGGCGGCGACTTTATCCCGTCTTGTGTCGTCGAGGGTCGGGATCACGGCCATGACATCATCCTCCCGGGCTGCCGCATGCTGCTGCGGCGGCTGCGTTGCATGCGCAATGCGGAGGCCCGGGGACCGTCACTCAGGAAAGACCAACACGCTGCACGGAGCCGGGTCGTCCATTTTGGATCTTGGGGCTTCGGGGTCGGGTCGGCAAGGGCTGGGGCGGGCTTGCGGCGGGGATGGCGCGGGGGCAGCTTCCCGCGCCATGAGGCTCCGCCAATCCGCCACGCTCGTGGGTATCTTCGCCACGGCCGCGCCGCTCGCGGCACTCGCTTCGGAGTCCGTCCTCGGCATGGCGCCCTGCGCCCTCTGCCTTTGGCAGCGCTGGCCCTATTGGGTGGCCGCGGCACTGGCTGCCCTGGCGGCGGGGCTGCGGTCCCGGGCGCTGCTGGCTTTGGCGGGACTGGCCGTCCTGGCCTCGGCGGCCATCGCCGGGCTGCATGCGGGGGTGGAGCAGGGCTGGTGGCCGAGCCCGCTGCCCTCCTGCGCCGCGCCCAGTGCCGGCGCGGCGCAGGGCGTGGACGACCTCATGCGCAGCCTGGCCGCCAAGCCCGCCAAGCCCTGCGACGCGGCCGCCTATCTGATCCCCGGCCTGCCTGTCTCCATGGCAGCCATGAACCTCGGTTATGCGCTTGTGCTGGGTGGGCTGGCGCTTAACTGGTCCCGCAGAGGAGCCAACGCATGAGCCAGGCCGAAGCGAGCCAATCCGGTATGAGCCAGATGGGGGGGCGCACCACCCTGCAGGACCGCCTTCCCGGCGACCCGACCCCGCGCGACTACGTGGCGCGCACGATCCGCGTGGACCATGCGGGGGAATACGGGGCCAAGCGGATCTATGAAGGGCAGCTCGCCGTGCTCGGGCGGACCAAATACGGGCCGCTGCTGGAGCATATGAAGGAGCAGGAGCAGGTCCATCTCGACACCTTCTCCCGCCTGATCGCGGAGCGCCGCGTGCGCCCGACCGCGCTGCTGCCGATCTGGCATGTGGCGGGCTTCGCCCTGGGCGCGGCCACCGCGCTGATCGGGCATCGCGGCGCCATGGCCTGCACGGTGGCGGTCGAGGAGGCGATCGACGAGCACTACGCCGCCCAGCACGCCACGCTCGGGGAGGACGAGCAGCCCCTGCGTGACGAGATCGAGCGCTTCCGCCAGGAAGAACTGGAACACCGCGATATCGGGCTGGAGAACGAGGCTGAGCTGGCACCCGCCTACAAGCTGCTGGCCGCCGTGATCAAGGCCGGGTGCAAGGTGGCGATCAAGGTGAGCGAGCGGGTCTGAGGCCCCGGGCGGGGCCTTACACGAACCGCCCTGGTGGATGACCGCTCCAGCCTCGCGAGCGGACACAATTGCGGGCCCTCTGGGCTCGCGCTTGATGGCGTGGTCTGGCCAGAAGCGGTTTGCCTGGTCCGGGGTGAGGCTTCCGCCAGAGCGGATGCCGATGTCGGCAACACGACCAGCAGCACCTGCCCAAACCGGCGTCCCCAGCTCCTGCGGGTGATCGGCGCCCAGGTAACCGGCCAGGTCCTGCGTCCCTTGCTGGTGCCTATCCGCTGTCACCGACCAGGCGTTCAAACTCGCCGGCAATGATGCGGTAGCATTCGCAGGAGGCGGCCTCCAGGCCAGGGCGGTCGAGGATGGTCATTTGCCCACGCACGTAGGAGACCAGCCCCGCCCGCGCGAGCATGTTGGCGGCAACCGAGACGGTCGGGCGACGAACACCCAGCATCTGGGCCAGGAATTCCTGGGTGAGCGGAAACGTGGGCTGGCGCACGCGGTCCTGCGTCATCAGCAGCCAGCGGGAGCATCGCTCCTCGACCGCATGCGTGCGATTGCAGGCGGCATTCTGGGCCATCTGGTTCATCAGCGCGAGCGTGTAGCGCAGCAGCAAGTGGTTCAGCGCCGGGCAGCGTCCGATGGCCTTCCGGAACGCATCGGCCTCCATTCGCACCCCGTTTCCTGGAACCTGCATGAAGGCTGTGCTCGGCATCCGCTCGGCACCGAGGAAGATGGGCATGCCCACCATGCCTTCCGGTCCCACAGTGGCGATCTCGACGGCTGAGCCGTCGGACATCCTGGTGAGCATGGAGGCGACGCCGCGATGCAGGAAGTAGACGTAATCGACCGGGCTATCCGCCTCGTACAGGTCTTGGCGAAAGGGCAATGTCACACTCTCAAGCCGGGGCTGCAGCACCGCTATCTCCTCCGGAGGGAGACCGGCGAGGATGCGGTTGGTGCGTGGCACCGGCGGGACGACGGCGGGAGCGGACTCTTGCATGGCGGAGCGCGTCCAGTGCTTGGCTAAGAACTTCCAGCACGAGTCCATATGTAAGCTGGCGGACATAACGTCTTTCGCCTATGTTAGCCAGCAGACATAAGAACCCAAGGTTGAACGTGCTCTCGGCGCCCGATCGTCTTGTCCAGACTTCGATCTGCGACCTTGTGGTGGTCGGTGGATCAGCGGGGGGTATCCCAGCCCTGATCAGCCTCCTGAAGGCACTTCCGACCGACTTTCCGCTCCCAATCCTGGTGGTCCAGCATCTGTCCAGGAAGGTGCCGAGCAGACTGCCTGAGGTCCTGCAGTGGCATACAAGATGGGCGGTGAAATGGGCGGAGGACGGAGAGCCGATCAGGCCGGGCATGGTCTATGTCGGCCCTGCAGACCGGCACCTCCTTGTAGAGCCTGATCAACGGCTGGTTCTTTCATCCGCCCCGCCTGTCGGCTGGTGGAGACCGGCTGTGGACGCCTTGTTCCAGAGCGCTGCCGAGGTCTATGGCGAGCGGGTGGCGGCTGTCGTGCTGAGCGGGGCGATGTGGGATGGGGCGAAGGGGATGGCTGCCGTTGCGAGCCAGGGCGGCATCACCATCGTGCAGGATGAGGCGACTTGCGGCCATTTCGACATGCCCGCCTGTGCCCTCGATCTTGGAAGGGCCGACCTGATCATGAGCCCCGGCAAGATCGCGGAAGTGCTTCAGGCGC
>DATCMG010000935.1:0-3779 GCA_036563555.1 Roseomonas sp.
GACCAGCCGCCCGATGTGATCGCCGTCCTGGACGCCGACTTCGTGCCCACCCCGCAGTTCCTTTGGCGGGCCTGCGCCCTGCTGCACGATCCCAAGGTCGTGGTGGTCCAGACGCCGCAGCACTTCTTCAACGCCGATCCCGTGCAGCTGAACCTCGGCGGCGCCCGCATCATCCCCGACGAGCAGCGCTTCTTCTTTGACGTTATCCTCGCCTCGAAAGACGCGCACGGGACGGCTTTCAGCTGCGGCACATCCGCCCTGGTGCGGGCCTCCTTCCTCAAGGAGATCGGCGGCTTTCCGACAGAGAGCGTGACCGAGGACCTCTTGCTGTCGCTCAAGGCCAGCGCCTGCGGCTACGTCACCCACTACCTCAACGAGCCGCTAAGCGTCGGGCTCGCGCCCGAGGGTTTGCACGAGTACCTGACGCAGCGAGGGCGGTGGTGCCTCGGCACCATGCAGATCGTCCGCACCAAGTGGGGGCCCTTCTCAGTCGGCCCGGTGCCGCTGATGATGCGGCTGCACACAATGGACACGGTGCTGTTCTGGACCGTGGGCTCGCTCGTCCGCATTCTCAGCCTCGTCGTCCCCATCCTCTACTGGTGGACCGGGCTGGTGGTCATCGAATCCGACCTGGGCAGCATCCTGAGCCATCTCGGCCCCTACTGGCTGTGGTGCGTCATCTTCCTCGGATGGGTCAGCCGCGGTCTCAACGTGCCGGTTCTGGCGGAGGCCATGTCGCTCCTGGTCTGCACCGAGGCGATCAAGGCCAGCGTCATCGGGCTCTTCGGCTCGAAGAACCAGAAGTTCAAGGTGACAGCCAAGGGGACCAGCCGCGGCGCCACCGTCGTGCAGTGGAACATCATCGTCTGGTACCTCGGCCTGATCGTCCTCACTGTCGGCGGCATTTTCCTGAGTGCGACGCAGGGGCCCCTCGGGGGCACGCCCGCCCAGATCGAGGCGATGAACCTGTTCTGGAGCGTCTACAACATTGTCACGCTCTTCGTGGCCTGCATGATCTGCATCGAGCGCCCCCGGCACGCGGCCGAGGAGCGATTCGACGCGGACGAGCCGTCGCTGGTGGCGGCCGGGGGCGAGCAGATCGCCGCCCGGCTGCGGGACCTCTCCATCACGGGGGCCAGGGTCGAAATGACCGCTTCTTCCCCTCCCCTGGGCGACCGCGGCGTCAGCATGCTGATTGAGGGGGTCGGCTGGGTGCCCGCGCGGATCGTGCGCGCGACAGGGGACAGCCTCATCCACGTCGAGTTCGACGCTTCTCCGGAGCAGCGGGACGCGATCACCCGCAAGCTGTTCTCCGGAGGTTACGCCCGCTCCGTCACGCGCATGAACGCGACCAAGCTGGCGCGGACCATAGTTCGCCGGATGGTGACATAATCTGCGACGTCAACCCGGATAAGAAAGATGCTGCAGGCTGGGAACGTCGAAGCGGGATCGCAGCGCTCTGACCAGAAACTTAAAAAAACGGCTGCGAGAACCGGTCCATCCCGGGACCAAACACCTAACTCAGGCAGACCATGAATCAGGGCGGGACGGCTCACAGACGAGGGCGAGCATAAGCGGCTTACGTATTATCTAGCTGCCAGCGTTGAAAGCCGCCTCTGGTCGTTGACCACCGGTCGTCCGAAACCTGACGACTGGCGGCTCCTTGCGCTCTCCACCCAACAGCGGCCATTCCGCTTCCGGCCAGAAATTGCCGGCAGCATGACCCCTCCCCCGGGCATGAGCATCATCGGCCCTGGTGATTGGGGTGGACGCGCCGCAAGCCCCATCTCCTTGGGCAACGAGGGCCCGCCGACGACACTTGGGGCCGCCTCACCCCTCCCGGCGGATCGCATCCCGCCCATCTGGACCACGCCCACCATGAAGAAGATCGGCTTCCTCTCCTTCGACCACTGGACGCCCTCCCCCCAATCCGGCACCCGCTCCGCCGCCGACGCCCTGCTGCAGTCCATCGACCTCGCCGTTGCGGCGGAGGAGTTGGGTGCCGACGGCGCCTATGTCCGCGTCCACCACTTCGCCCGCCAGCTTGCCTCTCCCTTCCCTCTCCTCTCTGCCATGGGCGCGAGGACCAGCCGCATCGAGCTGGGCACCGCCGTCATCGACATGCGCTACGAGAACCCGTTCTCCATGGCCGAGGACGCCGGCGCCGCTGACCTCATCAGCGGCGGCCGTCTGCAGCTCGGCCTCAGTCGCGGCTCGCCCGAGCAGGTCATCGATGGCTGGCGCCATTTCGGCTATGCGCCAGCCGAGGGCGAGACCGACGCGGATATGGGCCGCCGCCACGCCCAGGTCTTCCTGGAGGTGCTGCGGGGCAAGGGCTTCGCCCAGCCGAACCCGCGCCCGATGTTCCCCAACCCGCCGGGACTGCTGCGTTTGGAGCCCCATTCGGAGGGCCTGCGCGAGCGCATCTGGTGGGGCTCCGGGTCCAACGCCACCGCGGTCTGGGCGGCCCAGCAGGGCATGAACCTGCAGAGCTCCACCCTCAAGGACGACGAGACCGGCGAGCCCTTCCACATCCAGCAGGCCGCCCAGATCCGCGCCTATCACGCCGCCTGGAAGGAAGCCGGCCATGCCCGCACCCCCCGCGTCTCGGTCAGCCGCAGCATCTTCCCACTGCTCGATGACCGCGACCGCGCCTATTTCGGCCGCAGTGGCAAGGAGAAGGACCAGGTCGGCTTCCTCGACGAGAAGACCCGCGTCATTTTCGGCCGCGGCTACGCCGCCGAGCCCGACGTCCTGGTCGACCAGCTCGGCGAGGACGAGGCGATCGACGAGGCAGACACCCTCCTCCTGACCATCCCAAACCAACTTGGCGTCGATTACTGCGCCCATGTCATTGAGGGCATCCTGAAGCACGTCACTCCGGCGCTGGGATGGCGCTGATCCCGTGCACTCCGGCATCCGGCGCCGCATCCGGGAGCCCTGCCCATGCACCTGGGCCGGGACCGAGGTGCCTGCACCTCCCGTTCGCCGCCGCAATAAGGTGCTGAGCCGCCGACGCATGTCGCGTCCAGGGACAGGTGCCCGCTCTCGTCACCGACCGATGCGGCTCCGAGGATCGGCACCGAACTTGATTGGCTTACCAGCGTGGCGCACACTCGATCAAGGCGGTTGCTATATCCTGCGAATCAGCCTTGTGGTCGAGTCGGCTGTGCGGATCCAGGTACCCCAGCCAACCCTCAGAAAGGGTCAGGCAGAACAGCACGACATCCAGGATCTTCGGCGCCAACCGGGCCTTTTGGCCGGGTGTCACACAAAGCTGTCACACCACGGTGCCCCCAGCCAGACGGTTCTGACTGGGGAACCGATGCGGCACCACGCCCACCTCCGCCGGCGGGGCAATCTCTGGTACTGGAGACGCCGCCTGCCGGGGGCAGGCCGCGGACGTTGCCTGGACCTCTCACTGACAGTCGAGGGCCGCGTCCGCGCCCGGCCGCATCGGCGCCCTGATGGACGCCGCCTTCGAGCAGCTCATGGACCACGCCGACGATCCGCAACGACCCATGGATGCCGCCGCGGCGGTGATGCGCGCCGTGGGGACGAGGTCCTCCGCCGCTCCGCTGACGCGCGCCGAAGCCGGGGAGCGGACCCGATCACACCCGCTCGGGGCGCCACTGTGGAGGCCGTCCTGCCCGAGGTCACCGCCGCCGCCCTAACCCTTCCTCACAGGTCTAAAGGACACCGACGAGCCCAGGGACGTGCCGGTGGAGTTGGCTGCCGCGATCATCAGCGCCCTGCCCTCTCACCAGATACCCGCACAT
>DATCMG010000936.1:0-8961 GCA_036563555.1 Roseomonas sp.
GCCTGTCGATCGGGTGCGCCGCCTGGATCGCGTCGAGGTCGTGAATGATCGGCTCGGGATCGATGCCGATCAGCCAGTCCATCTTGGCTGAAAGATAAAGGGCCACATCCTCCGCTCGCATCGGCGCTTCGCCGGCCGCGCGCAGGCGGGAAATGCCGGACGACCAGGCGGGGGCGGAGCGTGCGTTGAATGCGAACGCGTCGGAGGTGAAGAGGGTGCGCGTGGTCTGCTCATACAACCAGTTGGTCGCAAGCAGGCGCAGCTCCACGCGCAGCACCTCCAGCCGTAGCCGGCCAACCTCCGTGATGGCACCCGGGGCGATCCGCGTGGCGCGCAGGCCGGGTGTGGCCTCGATGCGCGCTGCCGCGTCGGTCTCCTCCACCCCTTCGAAGAAATCGAGTGGATTGAGGACGCCGGCATAGAGCACCTCCCGCACGCCGAAGTCTTGCAGGATGGCCGGCAGGTTGATCATGCAGTCCTGCTCGCGCCGCGTGGTGATCAGGCGCCGCTCCCTCGTATCGCCCAGGGTGCGCCGGATTCCATCCGCCACGAGGGGCCAGTGCACGGCCAGGCCGGTATCGACCATGAGCCAGCTTTCGCCGTCGCGCAGGATGTAGCCCTGCACGGGCAACAGCCCGCGTGCCCCCGCGGGCAGCCAACTGATGGGCCTTGCAGCGATGTCGAGCCAGCCTCCCGTCGCGAAGAGCGTACCTGGGATGATCTCGGCGAAGCCCTCAGTCTCGATGCTCATGCCGGCGCCTCCATCGGAATGGGGCTCATCGCGATGCCCTGCTTGAAGAGGGGCAGGGTCTCCTCCGGGGTATCCACGACACAGCCATGCGCACCGGCCAGGAGACGTGGGCGCAGGCGGGCGATCAGCTCATCCATCTCGGGGAAACTCGGGCGGCTGTCGGTGAAGCGCGGCCAGTGCAGCGCCTTGTCGTTGAAATCCTGCATGATCGCGATATCGGGCGGCGGGATCTCGCTGCTCAGATGGTCGCACTGGCCCGGCACATGCGCGTGAAAATAGGCGCAGGCATCGGAAAGGAAGAGGATGCGATCCTTCGTATCGAAGCCCCAGAGCGTGTCCGGCAGGTCGCGCCAGACCGGGGGCACGAAGACGAAATGCCGGTCGCCGAGATCGAGCGAATCACCCGGCGAGACCTGCCGGAAGCGGGAGGCGAGGTCGGGGTAGTAAAGGGGATAATCCCGCATGTCGCCTACCGCGACCGCCTGTGGGAACTCCCGCATCCAGCGCCCGAGCAGGCCAGAATGGGGCAACTCGCTATGCGTGGGAAAGATGTAGTCGAGCGTGCGGCCATCGAGAAAGGCATCCACGTCGCGCTTCACGGCATCCCAGTGGATGGGGTGACCGGTGTCGATCAGCACCGTCCTGCTGCTGCCCTTCAGCAGGTAGACCGCGTAATGCGCATGCATATCGGGCACGCTGCTGGCGAGGCAGCGGCCAGTCCACAGGCAGTCCGGGGTGATGGCGCGGGGCAGGGTTCCGGTTCGGCCGAAGTCGGCTTGGTCATGCGGGCTGGTCATCCCGGCGGCGTCTCCTGAGGTGGCGCGGTCGTCATGTCTCGGCCGGCTTCACGTCCAGCCAAGCCCAGGGCCTGCGGGTTCGGTCCGCGGCCATGAAGGCGTCGATGGTGGGGGCGTGGCTGAGGGTAAGGTCCAGGTCGGTCCAGCCGTTCAGCAGCTTGGTGCGCCAGACCGGGTCAATGGCGAAGTCCCAACTTGAGGTGCCGGCGGAGACGCTGCGGGATTCGAGATCGACCGTGACCTCGCGTTGGCCAGCTTCCAGCCGGGCGAGGAGGGTTTCGACCGCCTCCTCCTCCAGCCTTGCGGGGAGGAGGCCGTTGTTGACGGCGTTGCTGCTGAAGATGTCGCCGAAGCTGGGAGCGAGGACACAGCGGAAGCCGTGGTCGAGCAACGCATAGGCCGCGGCTTCGCGCGAGGAGCCGCTGCCGAAGTTGCGGCGGGCGACGAGGATGGCGCTGCCGGCGCGCTCCGGGCGGTTCAGGGGGAAGTCCGGGTGGGGCGTGCCGTCGGGGGCGAAGCGGAGGTCGTGGAGGAGGAAGTCGCCATAGCCGGCGCTGCGGGGGCGGCTCATAAAGCGGGCCGGGATGAGCTGGTCCGTGTCCAGGTTCGTCATGGGCAACGGGCAGGCGGTGGCGGTGAGGATGCGGAAGGGCTGCATCAGGCGCGGCCCTCCAACAGGGCGCGCATATCGGTAAGGTGGCCTGTGACGGCGGCGGCCGCGGCCATCGCTGGCGACATGAGATGGGTGCGGGCGCCCTTGCCCTGGCGGCCCTTGAAGTTGCGGTTGGTGGTGGAGGCGCAGCGCTCCCCGGCGGGGACGAGGTCGCCGTTCATGCCGACGCACATGGAGCAGCCGGATTCCACCCATTCCAGCCCGGCCTCGGTGAAGATGCGGTCCAGCCCTTCCTCCTCCGCCTGGCGTTTCACCGGGGATGAGCCGGGGGAGACGAGGCCGGGGATGCGGGCGCGGCGGCCGGCGAGAATGGCGGCGGCGGCGCGAAGATCCTCGATGCGGCTGTTGGTGCAGGAGCCGATGAAGACGCGGTCCACCGGGACGTCGGTGAGCTTCTGGCCGGGGCGCAGGCCCATATAGTCCAGCGCGTCGCGGATCTGGGCGGCGCGGGCGGGGTTGGGGGCGCGGTCCGGGTCCGGCAGGGTGGCGGTGATGGGCAGCGCGTCCTCCGGGCTCACGCCCCAGGTGACGATGGGGGCGATCTCGGCAGCGTCCAGCGTGACCTCGCGGTCGAAGGCCGCGCCGGGGTCGCCGGGAAGGGCGAGCCAGGCTTCGGCGGCGCGTTCGAACTCCTCGCCCTGCGGCGCGAAGGGGCGGCCACGGAGGAAGTTCAGCGTGGTGGCATCGGGCGCGACCATGCCGCAGCGGGCGCCGGATTCGATGGAGAGGTTGCAGAGCGTCAGGCGGCCTTCCATCGAGAGGGCGCGGATCGCGGAGCCGGCATATTCCACCGCATGTCCCTGGGCGCCGTCCGCGCCGATGCGGGCGATGATGGAAAGGGCGATGTCCTTCGCGCCGATGCCGGGGCCGGCAGCCCCTTCCACGGCGATGCGCATGCGGCGCGGGCGGCGCTGCCAGAGGGTCTGCGTCATCAGCACATGCGCGACCTCGGAGGCACCGATGCCGAAGGCGATGGCACCGAAGGCGCCGTGGGTGGAGGTGTGGCTGTCCCCGCAGACGATGGTCAGGCCGGGCAGGGTAAAGCCCTGTTCGGGGCCAACGACATGGACGATGCCCTGTTCCGGATTGTCGAGACCCAAGAGGCGCAGGCCGTGGTGGGCCGCGTTCTCCGTGAGCTGCTCCACCATGCGGCGGATGGAGGCATCGGCGATGGGGCCGCCGCGGCCGCGCGTGGGCACATAGTGGTCGGCGACGCCGATATTCTGCGAGCGACGGGCGACAGAAGCGCCGCGGGCACGCAATTGGTTGAAGGCGTGATGCGAGCCTTCGTGGAAGAAATGGCGGTCGATCTGGATCAGCGCCTGCCCGTCCTCGCGCGTGAGGATGGCATGCGCGTCCCAAACCTTGTCGAAGAGCGTGCGCGGCGCGTTCCCGGCCATCCCAAGCCTTCCCTATCCCGTCGAAAGGATAAGCCTGCGAAAACCCTTGATGCAACGCTCCTGTTCGGTACCCTATACAGGACGCTGTTCCAGACATAGGACAACAACAGGACAGGCGAGGAGGGGCAGGCGGTTGAGCGCGGCGGTCGAACCCTTCAAGGCGCGCCGGGTCTATCTGGTGCTGCGCGACCGCATCGCCTCCGGCGCCCTGGTCGCGGGTGTGCGCCTGCCCGGTGAGCCCGACCTGGCCGCGGAGCATGGGGTGGCCCGCGTGACGATCCGCAGCGCGCTCAATCAACTGGCCCAGGAAGGCTTCGTGGAGCGGCGCCCAGGCGTGGGCACCTTTGTACGCGGCGGCGCGACCATGCCGCCGACCACGGTCGATTTCGCCGATGTGTTCACGCATCTGAAGGAGATGGGGCGGCGCACCGAGGTGCGGCTGCTCTCATTCGGCTATGTCGTGCCGCCGCCACCGGTGGCCGGGGCGCTGGAGCTGGCGCCAGGTGAGGCGGCCCAACGCGCCGTGCGTGTGCGGCGCATGGCGAGCGGCCCTTTCTCCCATCTCACCACCCATGTGCCGGGCAGGATCGGCCAGACCTATTCCGAGGCGGAGCTGGCAAGCCAGCCCCTGCTGGCGCTGCTGGAGCGATCCGGCCTGCGCATCGGGCGCGCGCGGCAGAGCATCGGCGCGACGCTGGCCGGGCCGGACCTGGCGGAGGTGCTGGAGGTGGAGATCGGGGCGCCGCTGATCGCGCTGACCCGCCTCGTGCAGGACGAGGACGGGCGCCCGGTTGAGCATCTGCGTGCCCTGTACCGGCCCGACCGCTTCTCCTTCGAAATGCGGCTGCAGCGCACCGGCGCTGAGGGTGAGCGGCGCTGGAGCCCGATGACGCCGGCCGGCGCGGAGCCGGTGGATGGAACCATGACGCAGCGGGGCGCGGACCCCCGGGAACAGGAGAGGACGAGCTGATGAAAATGCATCCGGCCATCACCCGCCGCACGCTGCTCGGCACCGCTGCGGGCGGGCCGGCGGTCCTGGCCATGCCGGGCCTGCTGCGGGCCCAACCGGCAGCCGTGAAGATCGGCCTGTTGCAGCCGCTGACCGGCGCGCTGGCGCAGGATGGCGAGCTGGGCCGCATCGGCGCCGAGGCCGCCGTGGCGCAGATCAACGGCAATGGCGGGCTGCCGGCGCTGGGCGGGGCGAAGCTGGAGCTGGTGGTGGCCGATGCACGCTCCAACCCCGAGGCGGGGGCGCAGGAGGTGGAGAAGCTGCAGGGCGAGGGCGTGGTGGCCATTGTCGGCGGCTTCGCGAGCCCGATCTGCCTTGCCGCCAGCCAGGCGGCGGCGCGCTACGACCTGCCCTATGTCGTGGATGTCGGCGTGGCGGACCAGATCGTCTCACGCGGGCTGGCGAACACCTTCCGCTTCTCGCCCGGCTTCGGCACGGTCACGACGGCGGCCATCGAGAACCTGGTGCGGCTGAACGATGCCGCGGGCAAGCCCTGCAAGACGGTGGTGCTGGTGCATGAGGACGGGCTGTTCGGCTCGGGCCTCGCGCGGCTGATGGCGGCCGAGCTGCCGAAGCACGGCTTCGAGGTGCTGGAGACCATCGCGCATCCGACGCCCGCGCGGGACATGAACAACATCGCGCTGCGCCTGCGCTCGCTGCGGCCGGACCTGCTGATCCCCTCCTCCTATTACGGGGAGTTCGTGCTGCTCTCCCGCACCATGCGGCAGCAGCGGATCCGGCCCAAGGGCACCTATGCCGTGCTGAACGGCGCCGCCTCGAATTTCCGCTTCGTGAAGGAGTTCCCGGATGCGGCGCTGGGTGTGATGGACTGCAACCACTGGCACGACCCGAAGAACGCCGAGGCCATTGCGCTGAAGCGGCAGGTGGAAGCTTCGGGCAAGTTCTGGGCCTACAACATCCCGATCAACTATTCCTGCGTGAAGCTCGTGGCGGATGCGGTGAACCGCGCCGGCGCGGCGGAGCGGGCGAAGGTGATCCAGGCTCTCGCGGCGTCCGATTTCGGCGGGCACATCATGCCGTATTCCCAGACGCGCTTCGTGAACGGGCAGAACCAAGGCGCGCGGCCTGTGAACACGCAAGTGCAGGATGGGGACATCAAGGTGATCTTCCCCACCGAAGTGGCCGATGCCCGGGCCGTCTTCCCGATCCAGGGCTGATGCTCCCGCCGGAACTCATCGCCGAGGCCGTGGTGAACGGCCTGTTGGCGGGGGCGGCCTATGCGCTGGTCGCGCTGGGGCTCACCCTTGTCTATGGCGTGCTGCATATCGTGAACTTCGCGCATGGGGCGCTTCTGACGCTCGCGATGTTCGCGGCCTGGGGGCTGCATGCCGCCTTCGGGCTCGATCCCTATCTGGCCATCCTGCCCCTGGTCCTGGTGTTCATGGGGTTCGGCTATGCGCTGCAGCGCTGGGTGATCGGACCGTCCAGCCATGGCGATGACGGCAATACGCTGCTGGTGACGCTGGGGTTATCCATCGTGCTGGAGAATGCGCTGCTGGCGCTGTTCCGGTCCGACACGCGCACATTGGGCTCGGATGCCGGCTTCGACGTGGTGGAACTGGGGCCGATGCTGCTCTCCCGCCCGCGTCTGATCGGCTTCGCGGTGGCGCTGGTGACGGCGGGGCTGCTCTGGGCGCTGCTTTCGGCCACCGATACGGGCAAGGCGATCCGGGCGGTGGCGAAGGAGAAACTGGGGGCGCAGCTCTCGGGCATCGATCCGCAGCACATCTATGCCGTGACCTTCGGGCTGGGCTGCGCCTGCCTCGCCGTGGCGGCCTGCCTGTTGCTGCCGACCTTCTATGTGAACCCGCGCGTGGGGAATGCCTTCGTGCTGGTCGCCTTCACGATCGTGGTGCTGGGCGGCATGGGGTCTATCCCCGGGGCGCTGCTCGGCGGGCTGTTCATTGGCGTGGTGGAGAGCCTGGGCGGGCTGCTGCTGGGGGAGAGCCTGGGGCAGCTGGGCATCTTCCTGATTTTCATCCTGGTGCTGCTGCTGCGGCCGACCGGGCTGTTCGGGGCCAGGGCATGAGCGCGCGGGATGTGGTGCCGGGGATCGTCCTGCTGGCGGTGCTGGCGGGCATGCCCTTCATAGCCTCCAACGCGCTGCTGAACTTCCTGCTCTCCTCCCTGATCGTTGCGCTGGCGGCGCAGGGATGGAACCTGTTGGGCGGGTTCGCCGGTCAGCTTTCCTTCGGGCATGCGGCCTTCTTCGGCACGGGCGCCTATGCCACCGCCATCCTGCAGCTTCGCTATGGCGTGAATGCCTGGGCGGGGCTGGCGGCGGGAATCGCACTGGGGGCGCTGGTGGGCTGGGTAATCGGTGCGCTCTCCTTCCGCGCGCGGCTGCGCGGGTCTTATTTCGCGCTGGTTACCCTCGCCTTCGCGGAGGTTCTGCGGATCCTGGCGAATGCCTCGGATTTCACGGGCGGGGCGGCTGGGCTGCTGATCCGGCTGGCGCCAGGGGTGGAGAACCTGCAATTCCCCTCCCGCGCGGCCTTCCTGTGGCTGCTGATCGGTTGCGTGCTGGCGGTTCTGCTGCTGACGGCCTGGATCGCGCGCGGGCGCTTCGGGGCGCGGCTGGTGGCCGTGCGGGAGAATGAGGACGCGGCGCGCGCGCTGGGCGTGGATGCGCTGCGGGTGAAGCTCTCGGCCATTGCATTGTCCGGAGCCATCACGGCGGCGGCAGGCTGCCTTTACGCGCAGAACTTCCTCTATCTCGACGCCAACATCGCCTATGGCACCTGGATCTCGGTGGAGGTGCTGATCGCCTGCGTGCTGGGCGGCAGCGGCACTGTGCTGGGGCCGGTGGTGGGCGCGCTGGCGCTGCATGGGGTGGGGGAGATCGCGAAGATCGCCCTGGGCCGCGTGGCCGGGCCGGTGCCGGGGGTGGATCTGGTCGTGTTCGGCGCGCTGCTGATCCTGGCCGTCGCCTTCCTGCCGCAAGGGGTGATGGGCGGCCTGCGGCGGCTGGCGCGAGGGTTGGCGCGATGAGCCTGCTGCGGGCGGAGGGCCTGTCGCGCCGCTTCGGCGGGTTGCTGGCGGTGGATGATGCCTCGCTTGAGGTGCCGGATGGCGGGCTGATCGGGCTGATCGGGCCGAACGGGGCGGGGAAGACCACCCTGTTCTCCCTCATCTCGGGCTTCCTGCCGCCCAGCACGGGCCGCGTTTACTTCGGAGGCGCCGATGTGACGGCGGAACCGCCGCACAGGCGGGCCGTGCTGGGCATGGCGCGCACCTTCCAGATCGTGCAGCCTTTCGCGGGGCTGAGCGTGCGCGATAACATCGCGGTGGGCGCCTATCTCCGCCATGCCGGGCGCACCGATGCGATCCGCGTCGCCGAGGCGGTGGCGCAGGAGGTCGGGCTGCAGCCGATGCTGGACGCGCCGGCCTCCGCGCTGACGGTGGCGGGGCGCAAGCGGCTGGAGCTGGCGCGGGCGCTGGCGACCAAGCCGCGCTTGTTGCTGCTGGACGAGGTGCTGGCCGGGCTCAACCCTTCGGAGGTGCGCGATATCATCCCCGTGATTCGCGGCATCCGCGGGCGCGGCGTCGCTATCCTGATGATCGAGCATGTGATGCAGGCGGTGATGAATCTCTGCGACCACGTGCATGTGCTGGCGACCGGCCGGATGATCGCGGCCGGCTCGCCGCGGGAGGTCACGGCCGATCCCCGCGTGATCGAGGCCTACCTCGGCCATGGCGCCGCGGCCCGCATCGCGGCCGAGGGTGGCGCCCATGCTTGAGGTGAAGGGGCTTCGCGCCGGCTATGGTGCGGTGGAGGTGCTGCGCGGGCTCGACATGGCGGTGTCGGATGGGGAGATCGTCGCGGTGCTCGGCGCCAATGGCGTGGGCAAGACGACGCTGAACAAGGTGCTCTCCGGCGTGCTGCCGGCGCGGGAGGGGGAGATCCGCTTCGGCGGCATGCCGCTGGGCGGCGCGAACCCAGCCGCCATCGTCGAGGCCGGGCTGATCCATGTACCGGAGGGGCGGCGCATCTTCCCGAACATGAATGTGCGGGAGAATCTTGAGCTCGGCTCCTATCGCCGCGCGCGGCCGCGCCGCCGCGCGAATCTGGAGCGGGTATTCGAGACCTTCCCCCGGCTGCGGGAGCGGGCGCGGCAACTGGCCGGCACGCTTTCGGGCGGGGAGCAGCAGATGCTGGCGATTGGGCGCGGCATGATGGCCGAGCCGCGCCTGCTGATCCTCGATGAGCCCTCGCTCGGTCTCTCCCCGTTGCTGGTGGAGGAGATGTTCGCCTTGATCCTGCGGCTCAACGCGGATGGGCTTCCTATCCTGCTCGTGGAGCAGAACGT
>DATCMG010000024.1:0-1541 GCA_036563555.1 Roseomonas sp.
GGCATCGCGGAGGTGCTGCACAATCTGGGCTACCAGGTGCAGGGCAGCGACATCGCCGAGGGCTACAACGTCACCCGCCTGCGCGAGGCGGGCATTCCCGTCTCCATCGGGCATGACGCGGAAAATTTGGGGGCAGCGCAGGTCGTCGTCATCTCCTCCGCCGTGAAGCGCGACAACCCCGAGGTCCAGGCGGCGCGCACGCGCTTCCTGCCGGTGGTTCGGCGCGCCGAGATGCTGGCCGAGCTGATGCGGCTGAAATGGTCGATCGCGGTCGGCGGCACCCATGGCAAGACGACGACGACGAGTCTCGTCGCCTGCGTGCTGGAAGCCGCGAAGATCGACCCGACGGTCATCAATGGCGGCATCATCAATGCCTATGGCACCAACACGCGCCTGGGTGCGGGCGAATGGATGGTGGTGGAGGCGGATGAAAGCGACGGGTCCTTCCTGAAGCTCCCCGCCGTCGTGGCCGTTGTGACCAACATGGATGCCGAGCATCTGGATCATTGGGGCACGGCGGATGCGATGAAGGAGGGCTATGCCCAGTTCGTCGGCAACATCCCCTTCTACGGCTTCGCGGTGCTCTGCGCGGATCACCCCGAGGTGCAGGCGATGATCCCGCGCGTGTCGGACCGCCGCATCATCACCTATGGCTTCTCGCCCCAGGCGGATGTGCGGGCGGAGCGCGTGATCACGGACCGCATGGGCGCGACCTTCGACGTGGTGGTGCAGGACCGGTTGAACCGCCGCTCGCGCCACCTGAAGCCCTTCCGCCTGCCGATGCTGGGCCAGCACAACGTGCTGAACGCGCTGGCCGCGGTTGCCATCGGCGTGGAGATGGAGGTGCCGGAGGAGACGATCCGCATGGCGCTGGCCGGGTTCAAGGGCGTGAAGCGCCGCTTCACCCGTGCGGGCGAGGCCGGCGGAATCACGGTGATCGACGATTACGGCCACCACCCCGTGGAGATCGCGGCCGTGCTGAAGGCAGCGCGGCAGGCCGGCGCGCGGGACGTGGTGGCGGTGGTGCAGCCGCACCGCTACTCCCGCTTGGACGCGCTGTTCGACGATTTCTGCACCTGCATGAACGACGCCGGCACGGTGATCGTGGCCGATGTCTATGCGGCGGGCGAGCAGCCGATCGAGGGGCGCGACCAGGACGCGTTGATCGAGGGGCTGCGGGCGCATGGGCATCGCAGCGTCGTGCCGCTGCCCGGCCCGGACCATCTGGCGGAGATGGTGCACGCCATCGCGCGGCCGGGCGATTACGTGGTCTGCCTCGGCGCCGGGAACATCACGAACTGGGCGCATGCGCTGCCGGCCCAGTTGGCGGAGCTGCAGGCGAAGAGCGGGCCGCGCCGCATCATGGGCGCGGCATGAGCGCCTCCGTCGCCCCTGTTGAGAGGATGACGGAAGCCCCCCTTCCCCCGATGCGCGGCCGCGTGCAGGCCGGGGCGCCGCTGGGGCCGGCGACGTGGTTCCGCGTGGGCGGGGCGGCGGACTGGCTCGTGCGGCCAGCGGATGTGGACGACCTGCTGCGGCTG
>DATCMG010000938.1:0-8282 GCA_036563555.1 Roseomonas sp.
CATGACCACCGCGCTCGGCTGGTCCACCAGCGGCTTCGCCCTCGCCATCGCGGTCCAGGTGCTGGTGAACGGCTTCAGCCAGCCGGTCATCGGCCAGTTGGCGGACCGCTTCGGCGGGCGCTCCGTCGTCATCGGCGGCGCGCTGCTTTATTCCGCCGGCATCGCAGGCATGGCGCTGTCGCCCAGCCTGGGCGCCTTCACCTTTTTCGCGGGCCTCGTCATGGGCGTTGCCGTTTCCGCGGCGGGCATGCCGGTCATCGTCGCCTCCCTCACCCGCCAGCTTCCGGAATCCATGCGGGGCCGCGCGGCGGCGCTCGGCACGGCGGGATCGTCGCTCGGCCAGTTTCTCGTCGTGCCGCTCTCCGGGGCGGCGCTGCTGGGCTTCGGCTGGCAGGGCGCGCTGCTGGCCATGGCGGCGGTGGCACTGCTGATGATCCCGCTCGCCCTTCCACTGGCCGGCCGCCCGGCACCAAAGCCCGCTGCCGCCGAACCGGAGGAATCCGCGCGCGCCGCCTTCTCCCGCGCCCTGGGGTCGAGGATGTTCTGGTGTCTCTTCTTCGGCTTCTTCGTCTGCGGCCTGCATGTCTCCTTCCTGGCCGTGCACATGCCGGGCTTCGTCGCGCTCTGCCACCTGCCCACGCAGGTCGGCGCCTGGTCCATCTCGCTGATCGGGCTGTTCAATATCATCGGCTCGCTCGGCGCCGGGGAGCTGACGCAGCGCTGGAAGCGGCGGGAGCTGCTGGTGGCGATCTACGCGCTCCGCGCCCTGCTCATCGCCGTCTTCTTCATGGTGGAGAAGACAACCGCCTCCGTCCTCGTCTTCTCGGCGCTGATGGGGATCCTCTGGCTTTCCACCGTCCCGCCGACCGTCGCCCTCTGCGCCCGGCTCTTCGGCACGCGCTGGCTCGCGACCATCTTCGGCCTGGTCTTCCTGGGCCATCAGATCGGCGGCTTCCTCGGCGCCTGGCTCCCCGGCCTGATCTTCGACCGGACGGGCAGCTACGACACGATGTGGCTGATCTCGATCGCGGCCGGAGTCTTCGCGGCCCTCATCCACCTGCCGGTGCGCGAGCCCATCCCGGCCACCCGCCCCGCCACGGCGTGAAACGACCGGGGCAATGGGGTGGACAGGCGGCGCGTCCTCCCCTTTTCTGCGCCCGGCTTTCCGGTCGAGGAGCGTGGCATGCGGCATAGCTGGGCGAAGTGGATTCTGGTCACGGCGCTGGCCGCCCCACTGGCGGCGGCGGATGCGCAGCAGCCCCAGGCACAGGCGGCACCCCATGCCTGGCTCTTCGGCTCCTGGACCGGCGGCATCTATCCGGCCACGGAAACCGAGGGCGCCAATTGCGCCGCCCAGCCCACCGTCATCTTCACGCGGGACGTCATCATGCGCGTCTCGGTGCTGGAAGTGCCCTATCGCCAGCGCCTGATCGAGACGGTCGCGGGCGGGCCAGACAGCGTGGAGTTCCGGCTGGCCCCGGCCGCGGCCTCGATCGCCCCGCTTGGCGGACGCCTGCCGCCCGACAGCGCCTTCGGATGCGCCAACTCGAACAATCTGCGGGTGGAGCGGCGGGGACCGAACGAGATCGTCTTCCCCAACTGCGCCGAGTTCCCGAGTCCGCTCAAGCGCTGCACCGCGCAGTAATAAGCCGCCATGCCGGATGACGCGCCTCCCATCCGGCTGACCGCCCATACGCTCGGCACCCCGCCTCCCCGCCTCCGCCCCTCGCCGGGGCGGCGGGCCTGGATGGACGCAACGCCGCAGGGCTTCGCCAATCGCTGCCTGCCCCTGACCATCGCCAATTCCCATGGGTGGGAGGTGGTCGGCGACGGTGCCTTCGAGGCTTGGTGGAATGGCGGCCCCGGGCCGGGCGACATCACCATCCGCACGGAGCGCCCGGGCCGCCCTACCCCCACCAGCCATTTCGGCGCGGGGGTGCTGACCTTCCATATCGACCTGCTGTTCCGCACCGATCCCGGAATCAGTCTCTGGGTTTCCGGCCCGCCCAACGCGGCGAAGGATGGCATCGCGCCGCTCACCGGAATCGTGGAGACGGACTGGTCGCCCGCCACCTTCACCATGAACTGGCGCTTCACCCGCCCGCGCCACCCCGTGCGCTTCGCGCCGGGCGAGCCGATCTGCTTCCTCTTTCCCATCCCGCGCGACCTCATTGCCCGAGTGAGCCCCAGCATCGGCCCGATCGCTGGAGATCCCGAGCTTGAGGCCGCACACCGCGCCTGGAGCGAGTCCCGCGCCGCCTTCAATGCCGGGTTGAAGGAGCCGGGCAGCGAGGCCCGGGCCCAGGGCTGGCAGCGCGACTATCATCGCGGCCGGATCGGGGAGGTTGCTGCGGAGGATCATCTGACGCGAGTGCGGCCCCGGGACTTCGAGCCGGGCTGAGCCCACCATGCCCCTGACCGAACTGCCGCCCACAGCCCTGGCCGCCACCATTGCCACGGCCGCCCTGGCGGGGCTGGCACGCGGCTTCTCGGGTTTCGGGGCGGCGCTGATCTTCATCCCGCTGGCAAGCGCCGTGCTCGGCCCGCGGGTCGCGGCGCCGCTGCTCATGCTGGTGGACAACCTCACCGCCTTTCCGCTGGTTCCGGCGGCCTGGCGCGGTGCGGCGCGCGGCGAGGTGGCCTCCCTCACCACCGGCGCCCTCATCGGCGCGCCGGCCGGCGCCTGGCTGCTGCTGCATCTCGATCCGGTCGCACTCCGCTGGGGCATGTGCGCCCTGGCGATCGCCATGCTCGCGCTGCTCGCCTCGGGATGGCGCTATCACGGCCGGCCGGCGCTGCCGCTGTCCCTGGCGGTAGGCGCCAGCTCGGGCCTGTTCTCCGGCGCGGCGCAGATGGGCGGCCCACCCGTTGTCGCCTATTGGCTGGGCGGCGCCATCCCGGCCACGCGGGTGCGTGCGAACATCGTGCTCTTTTTCGCCGCCAGCGGGCTGATCAGCGCGGCCACCTACATGCTCGGTGGATTGCTGACGCTGGAGGTGCTCGTTCTCACGGCGCTTGTCGCACCCGCCTACGGGTTCGGCCTCTGGTGCGGCAACCGCCTCTTCGGAGTGGCCACCGACGCGACCTTCCGGCGGATCTGCTTCCTGCTGATCGCCCTCGCCGCGCTGCTCGGCCTGCCGCTCTGGGAGTGACGCGCCCGCCCATCAGGCCGGCAGCGTCACCTCCGCACAGAGCCCACCCTCCGGGCGGTTCCGCAGCTCCACGTCGCCGCCATGGGCGCGCAGGATGTTGCGCGCGATCGGTAGCCCCAGCCCCACCCCGCCCGTCTCCCGGTTCCGGCTCACCTCCAGCCGGCGGAAGGGCTGGAAGACGGCTTCCTGGCTCTCGGGCGGGATGCCCGGTCCGTTATCCTCGATGCGGAGATGGATCTGCCCGCCCTGGGGCGGCACCAATGTCGCACGCGCCGTGCCGCCGTAATTCGCGGCATTGGCGACCAGATTGGCCAGCGCCCGCTTCAGCGCGACCGGCCGCCCCCGCACCGTGAGCCGGTCAGGCCCCACATAGGAGAAGTCATCGGCATCGGCATCAGGACGCGCATCGGCCGCCTCGTCGAGCACGGTGCGGCAAAGCGCCGCGAGGTCCAGCGGAACAGAGGGCTCGGCCGCGGCATCATCCCGCGCGAAGGCGAGGGTGGCATTCACCATCGCCTCCATCTCCTCGAGATCCGAGAGCATCTTCGCGCGCTGCTCGTCATCTTCCATGAACTCGGCGCGCAGCTTCAGCCGGGTGATGGGCGTGCGGAGGTCATGGCCGATCGCGGCCAGCATCTGCGTGCGGTCGCCCACGAAGCGGCGGATGCGCTCGGCCATGGTGTTGAAGGCATGGGCGGCGGTCGCGACCTCGCGCGGGCCGTCCTCGGGCATGGGGGGCGCGTTCACGTCGCGGCCGAGAGCATTGGCGGCCCGTGCCAAGTCCCGCACCGGCTGCGTCAGCCGCCGCGTGGCCCAGATGATCAACAGCGCCGCCGCCGCCGTCATCAACAGGAAGGCGATGAGGAAGGTTTCGGAATGCCATGGCCGGGGCGGCGGTATGCGGATGGTCAGGTTCAGCCACTGCCCCCCATCCGGCATCAGCATCGCCACATGGAGCGTGCCGAAGCGCATTCCCGCCTGGATCTCGCGGGGCCGGAGGCGGGGCGGCCCGCCCAGCAGGAACTCCGGCCGGATCATGCGCAGCACCGGGGGTGGCGCGGGCTGCATCCCGATCCGCACCACCGGCTGCTCGTCCACCGACACATCCAGCCCCGGCGGAAGCTCGATCTCGGACAGGATCGAGGCCCGCCGCTCCGGCGAGGCCACGACCATGGCGCGCCACAACCCGAAGAGACGGGCCGACATCTCCCGCTCCATGGCGGCGCGCTGCAGGTCCACGCGGTCCAGCGCATGGATGGTCAGCCCCGCGGCCTGGACCGCCATGAGCGCCAGCAGCAGGAACAGCGCGGTCCGGGCCGCCAGGGTGCGCGGGAGGATGCGGCGCAGCAGGGCCTTCATCGGCTGCAGCGCATCAGGCGGCCCGCTCCACATCGGCGGCCAACACATAGCCGCCGCCGCGTACCGTCTTGATCAGGCTGGGATTGCGCCCGTCATCCTCCAGCTTGCGCCGCAACCGGGAGACGGCGACGTCGATCGCCCGATCGAAGGGACCAGCCTGACGGCCGCGCAGCAGGTCCATCAGCATGTCGCGGGTCAGAACGCGGTTCGGGCGCTCCACCAGCACGGTCAGAAGCTCGTACTCGCCGCCCGTCAGCGAGACCTCGACGCCGTCAGGGTTCAGCAGGCGCCGCCGCTGCGGCTCCAGGGTCCAGCCACCGAAGCGGATGGCGCTCGGCAGCGGATCGCGCCGGGTGCCCTCGCCATGGGCGCGGCGCATCACCGCGCGGATACGCGCCAGCAGCTCCCGGGGATTGAAGGGTTTCGCGACATAGTCGTCGGCGCCCAGTTCCAGACCGACGATCCGGTCCGTCTCTTCCCCCATGGCGGTGAGCATGACGATCGGCACGTCAGACTGGCCGCGCAGCCAGCGCGCGAAGTCCAGGCCGGATTCGCCCGGCATCATCAGGTCCAGGATGACGATGTGATAGCGGCCGAGAGGCCAGGCGCGGCGGGCCTCCCTGGCCTCCCGCGCCGTGGTCACCCGGAAGCCCTGCTTCTCCAGGAAGCGGGCGAGAAGCTCTCGGATTTCCCGGTCGTCGTCCACGACCAGGATGTGCGGGGCGGGTTCCATGCCTTGTTACATAGCGCGGACGCGGCCCATGTCGCCCAGCTCGTTGTTACAATCCATGTCGGAATGGCCCGCCGTTGCCCGCCGTTTCACCAATGCGGGATCGGCGCTTGGATCGGGCCGGCCCATGACCAGATGTCGCGGCAGCGGCGGTGCCCCTCCCCCCATCCCCCGGGGCATCGTCGTGGAAACGGCGGCGGGTGATTCGCATCCCCCCTTGTCGCGGCTCCCGCCGCCGTTCACCTCACCTTCCCATGCTGCCACCTCCGGATTGGGCCGAACGCGGCCTCGCCGCCCTCGCCCTGTCCGATCCGGCACTGCATGGCGTGGTCGCCCGGTGTGGACCCTTGCCCTGGCGACGGCGCCCGGCGGGCTTTCCCGGCCTGCTGCGGACCATCTGCGGCCAGCAGATCAGCAACCATGCCGCGGGCGCCATCTGGGCCCGGCTCCGTGCCCTCCCCGGCGCGCTGGACCCGGCAGGCCTGTTGGCACTGGATGACTCGGTCCTTTGCGGCGTGGCCGGATTGTCACGGCCGAAGGCGGCGCATGCGCGAAGCCTGGCCGCCGCCATACTCGAAGGCCGCCTGCGGCTCGACGCGCTCCCCGGCATGGCCGATGCCGAGGCCATCGCCCATCTCTCGGCCGTGCGGGGCCTCGGGCGCTGGACGGCGCAGGTCCATCTGCTCTTCGCCGAGGACCGGCCGGATATCTTCCCGGAAGGCGACCTGGCCCTCGCGGCCTCCCTGACCCATTTGCGCGGGCTGCCCGGCCGCCCCGCGCCGCGTGCCCTGGCCGCGGCCGCGGAGGAATGGCGGCCCTTCCGGTCGCTTGCGGCGCGGCTGCTCTGGCATCATTGGCGCCACGCGACCGGACGCCCCGGCGCGGATCCGGAGGATGACGGCTGAGATGGATGCCCCCGACCTCACGGCTGGCCGGACGATCACCTTCCTTTACACCGACGACCTGCCGCGCCTCTCGCGCTTCTACGAAGGCGTGCTGGGCCTGGAGTGTGTGGTCGACCAGGTAAGCTGCCGGATCCTGCGGGCGAGCGCGACCGCGCTGATCGGCCTCTGCGACATCCCGGGCCGGCCGCGAGGCACGGCGGGCGTGCTGGTCAGCTTTGCGGTTCCGGACGTGGATGCCACCTTCGCCGCCTTATCCGCCCGCGGCGTGGTCTTCGAGGGACCGGCGGCCGACGGCATGGGCGGAACGGTGCGGAGCGCCTTCTTCCGCGACCCCGAGGGCTACCGGCTGGAGATCCAGTCCTTCCTTCGGGACGGTGTTCCGGGCTGGCTGCCCTGAGCCATCAGTAGCCGAGCGCGACGGCCACCTCACCCAGCGCCCAGAAGGCGGGAAAGGCGATGACGAAGGCCAGCATGGCTTCGCGCAGCGCATCGTTGGGCACGATCGGGCGGGTCGCGGCATGGAGGTATCGCATGGGCAGTAGTGAACGAAACATGAACGACAGGAGCAAGCAGGAAGTCACCCGGTGAGTCGGCCGGCCGGCCGGCGTGGCCGCCGCGCATCACTTCTTGCCGCCCACCGAAACGGCCCCGTGGCGCCAGGCGTCCAGACGCAGGAGCACCGGACCCGGGGGTCTTCGCGGAAGTTCCCCTCGCCCGGCACGCGACTTGCTGCAACCATGGCGCGGCGGCCCATTCCGGCCGCGTCACACGGAGGACAGGGTGCCGGCCTTCGATGAGATGAATGAGGGGGGCAGGATCCGTGCCCCCTATGCAGGAATCGCCCATTATCTCGAGTCCGCCGGGGGTGAAGCGCTCGAGGCCAAGCGGCGTGAGGCGGAGGTGCTGTTCCGCCGCATCGGCGTCACCTTCGCCGTCTACGATCAGGGTGGCGACCCGGAACGCCTGATTCCCTTCGACCTCATTCCCCGCGTCATCTCCCGCCAGGAATGGGACGGCGTGCGCCGCGGGCTGGAGCAGCGGGTGCGCGCGCTGAACGCCTTCCTGGCCGATATCTACGGCCCTCGCCGCATCCTGAAGGAAGGCCTGGTTCCCGCCGGGCTGGTCCTGCGGAACGAAGGCTACCGCGAGATCATGGAGGGCTTCACGCCCCCTGGCGGCGTCTACACCGTCATCTCCGGCATCGACCTCGTCCGCACCGGCCCGGAAGAGTTCTTCGTGCTGGAGGATAACTGCCGCGTGCCCTCCGGCGTCTCCTACATGCTGGAGAACCGGGAGGCGATAATGCGCCTCCTGCCCAATCTTTGCGCCGCTCACCGGATCGCACCCGTCAGCCATTACTGCGAGGATTTGCTGGAGACGTTGAAGTCGCTGGCCCCGCCCGCCTGCCAGGGCGAGCCGACCGTGGCGGTGCTGACCCCCGGCCCCTTCAACTCCGCCTATTACGAGCATTCCTTCCTGGCGGATGAAATGGGCGTAGAGCTGGTGGAGGGCGCCGACCTCTTCGTGCGCGACGACACGGTGTTCATGCGCACCACCGCCGGGCCGCGCCGCGTAGATGTGATCTATCGCCGCATCGATGACGAGTTCCTCGACCCCCTCGCCTTCCGCCCGGATTCCATGCTCGGCGTGCCCGGCCTCATGGCGGCCTATCGCGCGGGGCGCGTGACGCTCGCCAACGCACCGGGCTCGGGTGTGGCCGACGACAAGGCGGTCTATCCCTTCGTGCCCGAGATGATCCGCTTCTATCTCTCCGAGGAGCCGATCCTGCGGAACGTGCCGACCTATATGTGCGAGCGCGAGGAGGACCGCGCCTATGTCCTGGACCACCTGGAGGAACTGGTGGTGAAGCTCGCCCGCGGCTCGGGCGGCTATGGCATGCTCGTCGGCCCGCACAGCACCGCGGAGCAGCGCGAAACCTTCGCCGCCCGCATCCGCGAGAAACCGGCCGACTACATCGCCCAGCCGACCCTCGCCCTCTCCACCGTGCCGACCCTCTGCGCGACCGGGCTGGCGCCGCGCCATGTGGACCTGCGTCCCTTCATTCTCTTCGGCAAGGAGCAGGTGCGGATCGTGCCGGGCGGCCTGACGCGGGTCGCGCTGCGGGAGGGCTCGCTG
>DATCMG010000939.1:0-1555 GCA_036563555.1 Roseomonas sp.
CGGCGCCCAGCCTGCACCTCGGCAACCTCGTGCAGCTCCTCACGATGCGCCGGCTCCAGTTGGCGGGCCACCGCCCCCTGGGCCTCGTGGGCGGGTCGACCGGCCTGATCGGCGACCCGAAGCCGAGCGCGGAGCGCACCCTCAACACCCCGGAGACTGTCGCCGAGTGGGTGGGCTACCTGCGCGGCCAGATCGAGCGGTTCCTCTCCTTCGACGGCGATGCGGCGGCGCGGATGGTGAACAACCTCGACTGGACCGCGCCGCTATCGGCCATCGACTTCCTGCGCGAGATCGGCAAGCACTACCGCGTGGGAACCATGATCAAGAAGGAGGCGGTGAGCGCACGCCTCAACTCCGACGCCGGGATCAGCTACACCGAGTTCAGCTACCAGATCCTGCAGGGGCTCGACTACCTCGAGCTGCACCGCACCTACGGCTGCGTGCTGCAGACGGGCGGCAGCGACCAGTGGGGCAACCTGACGAGCGGCACCGATCTCATCCATCGGGTGGAGGGCCGGAGCGTCCACGCGATCGGGACGCCCCTGATCACCAACTCGGACGGCACCAAGTTCGGCAAGAGCGAGGGCAACGCCGTCTGGCTCGATCCCGCCCTGACCAGCCCCTACGCCATGTACCAGTTCTGGCTCAACACGCTGGATGCCGACGTGATCGCACGCCTCAAGGTCTTCACGTTCCTGCCGAAGGAGGAGATCGAGCGGCTGACGGACGCCGTGGCCACGGAGCCGTTCAAGCGGGAGGCGCAGCGGCGGCTGGCGCGGGAGGTGACCGCCACCGTGCACGGCGACGACGCGGTGGATGCAGTGATCGCCGCATCCGAGGCGCTGTTCGGCCAGGGTGACCTGTCGGCGCTCGATCCGGACGTGCTCGGCTCCGCACTGCGCGAGGTGCCGAACGCCGAAGTCGAGGAGTCGCACACCGTCGTCCAGGCCCTCGTCGACACCGGACTCTGCGCGAGTCTCGGCGAGGCGCGGCGCGCAGTGGCCCAGGGCGGGGTGTACGTCAACAACGAGAAGGTCGGAAGCGACGCCGACACCCTGGCGGGCCGCGCGCTGGGCGGCGGCATGGTCGTCCTGCGGCGCGGGAAGCGCACCCTCGCCGGACTGTTCCTTTCAGGCGCCGAGCGCAACTGATTGACAGGTGACACGCCCGGGGGGAGCCAAAGTTGCGCAGTCCGAAACCTCCACGTAACGTAGTCACTCGTCACCCCAAAGGTGCGGGAGAACGGAAGAGTTCCCCGGCCTCAAGCGGGACTCACTCCTCCTCCAGATCCGCTCCACGCGAGCGCGAGATGAGGTAGAGTGGACAACCGGCCGAGCAGCCCCCGGAACGCATCGCGAGAGCGAAGCGGGTCGGCGAGGAGCTCGGATCGGTGAACAGGTTGCCCCCAGTATTGCGCCGGAAGGCGTGTGTGTCGGGGTGCGTCCGATCCTTGAGAACTCAACAGCGTGCACTAAGTCAATGCCAAATTATCCTCGTCGGCTGCTTCTGCAGTCGTTGAGAATTCCTTTGGATTAATTTGATTGTCAGTAGACAG
>DATCMG010000940.1:0-4808 GCA_036563555.1 Roseomonas sp.
GTGGTAGCCGATCAGGCCGCGCGACGGGATGTGGAAGGTCAGGCGCACCTTGCCGCCGCCCGAAGGCCGCATGTCCTGCATCATGCCCTTCCGCAGGGACATCTTCTCGACGACGACGCCCGAATAGGCCTCGTCCACGTCGATCAGCGCCTCCTCGAACGGCTCTTCCTTCTCGCCGGTCTCGGGATTGTCGCGGGTCAGCACGCGCGGGCGGCCGATGGTCAGCTCGAAGCCCTCGCGCCGCATCGTCTCGATCAGCACGCCAAGCTGAAGCTCGCCACGCCCGGCCACCTCGAAGGCATCCACCTCCTCGCTGACCTTCACCTTGATCGCGACATTGCCCTCCGTCTCCTTGAACAGACGGTCGCGGATCTGGCGGGACGTCACCTTCTTGCCCTCACGACCGCCCAGCGGGCCGTCATTGATGCGGAAGGTCATGGACAGCGTCGGCGGGTCGACCGGAATGGCCGGCAGCGGCTCCGCCACCTCGGGGGAGGCGATGGTGTCCGGGATCGTCGCGTCGGAAAGCCCGGCGATGGCGCAGATATCGCCCGCCTGCACCTCGTCCACCGGCACGCGGTCCAGGCCCGAGAAGGTCATCAGCTTCGTCAGGCGGCCGGTCTCGACCACCGTCCCGTCCTGGCGCAGCACACGCACCGGCATGTTGGTGCGCGCCACGCCCTGCTCGATGCGGCCCGTCAGGATACGGCCGAGGAAGTTGTCGGCCTCCAGGATCGAGGCATTCATCGCGAAGGGCGCGCTGGCATCGACCGTCGGCGCCGGAACATGGCTCAGGATCAGGTCGAACATCGGCGACAGGTCCTTGCGGGGCCCGTCCATCGTCAGATCGGCCCAGCCCTGGCGGCCCGAGGCGAACATGGTGTGGAAGTCGAGCTGCTCATCCGTCGCGCCGAGCGCGGCGAACAGGTCGAACACCTCGTTCAGCACCTCGTCGGCCCGCGCGTCCTGGCGGTCGACCTTGTTGATGACCACGATCGGCTTCAGCCCGCGGGCCAGCGCCTTGGTCAGCACGAACTTGGTCTGCGGCAGCGGGCCCTCGGCCGCGTCGCAGAGCACGATCGCGCCATCCACCATGGACAGGATGCGCTCCACCTCGCCGCCGAAATCGGCGTGGCCTGGCGTGTCCACGATGTTGATCTTGGTGCCCTTCCACTCCACGGCCGTCGACTTGGCCAGGATCGTGATGCCACGCTCCCGCTCCAGGTCGTTGCGGTCCATGGCGCGCTCGGCCACCTGCTGGTTGGCGCGGAAGGCGCCGGCCTGCTTCAGCAGGTTGTCCACAAGGGTGGTCTTGCCGTGGTCGACATGGGCGATGATCGCCACGTTGCGGATGTTTTGAGTCATCGCGCGGTGTCCTTCGTCTGGCCGGGGCGCAAGCCCCGGTTGCGCGCGATGCCGGCCCCAAGGATTTTGGCCTGGGGGTCCATCGCGCCGTGTTTCGCATCCCCCGGCGGGGAAGCGGCCTCCGTCCGAAGCTCCATCCATATGGAAGACCCCGCGCGCGCTTGCGGCGGGGTCTCGTTTCGGCGGGTCGGCTGTTGCAGCGCACACATAGCGTGCCGCACACCGAATTGCGAGGGTTTCCGCGATGCCCCGGGCCCACCCCGCCCATGCGGCGGAAGCGGGCCTGGGCCGGGTCAGCTCACCCGCGCGGCATCGTCTCGGCCGGCAGGCCTGGCCCGGGCGGCACGGCGGGGCGCGGCCCCTGGCGCATCGGGCGCATCCGCTGCTCGGAAGGCGGCACGGGGCTCCGCGTATCGACGCCGGACGGCACCGTCTCCGGCAGCGGGCGTGCCCCGGGGCCGACGGGGGTGGCGATCAGCGACTGCTCCGCCCTTTCCAGCGCGGCCAGCGCCGAGCGCGTATCCCCCTGCCCCGCCAGGCGGCGGGCGGTGGCGATCTCGCTCAGCGCCGCGCTGCCCTGCGGGCGGTCGGCCTCGCTGGCCGGCACCGAGTTCGTCAGCAGCCGCGTCTCGGCCCGCTCCAGCGCCTCGATGGCGCGGCCGGCATTGCGGCGGATGAGCAGGGCGCGCGCCTCGGCCAGCAGGGCGCGCGCGGTCTCCACGCCCCCGGCATCCGCCATCGCCGCATTCCGGTTCTGCGCGGGCACATAGGGCATGGCGGGACTGGCGCGCTCGCGCTGCATCTCCCGTATCGCCGGGTCGGCCGGCTGCGCCAGCGCGGGGACGGCAAGCATGGCTGCCGCCAGGGCGGCCGTAAGGGTGGTCGTGCGGATCATGGCGTTCTTCCTGTGCTTCGTGGGGTCCGGAACGCACCGGAGCCGGATCGGCTTCCAAAGGGCGTGCGCACCCGTTCGGTTGAACAAGGAAGACCGGCTCCGCCGGCGCGCCAGCAAACACCCCAAAAATAGAAGGGGGTCCGGGGGGATACCTCCCCCCGGCCTTTCCCCTCAGCCCCCCACCAGCCCCTTCAGATCCGCCTGCGGCCGCGCCCCGAAATGCGAAATCACCTCGCTCGCCGCCACGCTCCCCCATCGACCGCACTCGGCCAGCGGCAGGCCCCGCGCATGGGCGGCCAGGAAGCCCGCGGCATAGGCATCGCCCGCCCCGGTCGAATCGATCAGCGTGGTCGGCACCGCCGGCACCTCGATCACCTCGCCGGCAGGGGAGATGATCCGGCTGCCCTTCTCGCTGCGCGTCAGGGCCACCAGCTTGCCCGTGGCCGCGAAAGCCCGCGTCGCGGCCTCGGCATCCCCGACCTGGAACAGCGACAATGCCTCGTCCTCATTGGCGAAAACGATGTCCGCATCCCGCGCGATGAAGTCGAGGAAGGCCGCCCGGTGCCGCCCGACGCAGAAGCTGTCCGACAGGGTGATCGCGACCGACCGCCCCGCCCCATGCGCGATCGCCGCCGCCCGGCGGAAAGCCGCCTGCGCCGCCGGCGGATCGAACAGATACCCCTCCAGATAGGTCACGGCCGCGGATTCCACCGCCGCCTGGTCCACATCCGCCTCCCCGAAGGTGACGCAGGCGCCGAGATAGGTGTTCATCGTCCGCTGCCCGTCGGGGGTGACGAGGATCAGGCAGCGCGCCGTCGGGTCGCCGCCCTTCAGCGGCGCGGTCGGGAAATGGATGCCGAGCTTCTTCAGGTCCTCGGCGAAGGCCCGGCCCGGGGCATCGTCCGCCACCTTGCCGAGATAGCCGACCCTGGCGCCCAGCGCGGCCGCGGCCGCGCAGGTATTGGCCGCCGACCCGCCGCCGGTCTGCACGCCCTGGCCCACCGCGGCGTGGATCGCCTCGGCCCGCGCCGTGTCGATCAGCGCCATGCCGCCCTTGGCCATGCCCCATTCCTGGAGCGTCGCCTCGGTCGCGGAGGCCACCACGTCCACGATGGCGTTGCCGATGCCCAGGATATCCAGCGCCTGCCGGTCCGCCATGCCCGTCTTCCCCTGCCGCCCGGGTCGCGCCCGGCTTGTCCGAAAAAGGGCCACCCCGGCACTTCTCCCGCCGGCCGGCCCCCGCATGGCCGCCGCCATACCACGCGGCGGGGCGGCGGAAACCGGAGGAATGGCGGAATTATCCGCTCTGGCACCGCATCGGGCCGTTGTGTGGGATCTCCCGCCCGTGATAGCCCGATCACGGCAGGCGCGGGGCTGGGGGGGATCCCACCGCGCCCGGACCGACGCCCGCACCGGACTGTCCGGCGGCCGCGCCACGCCATGACCGCCATCGCGCAGGGGAACTGCCATGTCCGTCTTCCGCCGCCGCCCCACCGACCAGGGGCCTTCCGAGGCTGAACCCGCAACCGTGCCCGTTTCGCGCGATCCAGATCTGGCCATGCCCCCCTTCCGTCCAACCCAGGGCCAAGCCCCCAAGGACCCTCCCATGAGCATGAGCCTGCCGCCCAAGCCCACCACGCCGCAGGGCGCCTCCACGCCCGGCGTGACCATGCCGCAGCGCCCCACCCCCCGGCCCGCCGCCGCGGAGCGCCGCACCCTCGTCGTCGGCAAGGGCATCTCCCTCCAGGGCACGGTGACGGATGCCGAGCGCCTGGTGGTGGACGGCACGGTCGAAAGCCAGATGATCCACGCCTCCGAGCTGCAGATCACCCATTCCGGCGTCTTCAAGGGCGAGGTCCAGGTGGATGACGCCGAGATCGCCGGCGTGTTCGACGGCACCCTCACGGCCCGCAACTCGCTGACCATCCGCGCCACCGGCCGGGTGCTGGGCGTCGCCCGCACGCGCAAGCTCTCGGTGGAGGAGGGCGGCCAGCTCTCCGGCCGCATGGAGATGCTGACCGAGGCCCAGGCCAACGCCGTGTCGCAGCCCGACCCCGGCCAGCACTACGCGACGCCGAACATGGCCGAGCCCTACGCCTGACGCATTCCGGGCGCGCGAACACCCCGCGCGCCCGCCATGGTCCTGGCCAATCCCAAACCGGCCAGTCCCGATCAAGTCAAGCTTCGAGCCATGGGGCCGGCGATGACCGCGTCACCCGGCGGCCGCACGCCGCCCGTCCTTCTCGCCTCTCTGCTCGCCCTTCCCCTTCTCCTTGCCGGCTGCGCCCCCACCGGCCCGGACAGCGCCGCGAGCCAGGTCCTGGAAGAAGTGCTGGAAAGCCACCGCGCCAGCCTCGCCGGCCTCAACGCACCGCCATCGACGCCCCGCCGCGCCCCGCCCGACCCACGCCGCCCCGCCCCGGGCAGCATGGCTGCCCCGGGCGGCTCCGCTGCCCCCGGCGGCGTCGCCGCCCTGCTCGGCCAGACCCCCGACGGCGTGCTCGCCACCCGCGGCCAGCCCACCCGCCGCCGGCCCGAAGGCAATGCG
>DATCMG010000941.1:0-9009 GCA_036563555.1 Roseomonas sp.
CATGAATTTAGTCTGGCATAAAAAGGAAAATAGTCAATAGTAATGCGGCAGTGGTGAGCCTGTCGGGGCCTTTGGAGTAATGTTTCCTCATATCTTCCAGTCATGTCTTAATGAATGAAGCAACAATATATTCCTATTGACTTGAGCGTTATTTTGAGAATGATCTAATAAACTGACAGAAAGGATTACGCGATGCGGCTGCGCGCGTCTGGTAGACGGCGTTTTTCGGGGTGGCACAACATTGCTGACATACCACTAGAAGAACGAGGCCGTGTCTCGGCCACCTTTCCCTCAAATACAAACAACGCGAATTTGGAAATTAAGGAGAATGGAAAGATTGTTGTTCGTTGTGCGAAGGATTCGATTAGTCTGAGTGGCGCTTACGACTTAGAAATAGAACTTGACCGCGCTGATATAGCTAAACTTTTTCGGCTGTCATCTGGTTCGCTTTCATTCAATGAGGCAATGAAGCTTCTAATTGGACCGTCGCCTGGATAGTAACGCTTTACAGGGTTGCTGCCCCATTTGCGCCACGAGACATCTCCGCGCGTCCTTTTTACGCAACGCGTCCACGCCCGGCGTGTTCCCTGTGCGGCAACCCCACTTGAGGCGGAAGGCCAGGAGAGGAGGCCGCGATGAGCCAGGGCAACACCACCACGGACCACAAGGTGATCCAGAAGTGGATCGAGGACCGCCAGGGGCGGCCCAGTGTGGTGAAGGGCACGGAGGGCGGGGATGGCGAGGGCATCCTGCGCGTCGATTTCGGGCCCAAGGAGGACAAGCTGGAGGAGATCTCCTGGGAGGAGTTCTTCGAGACTTTCGAGGACCGGAAGCTGGCTTTCCTGCACCAGGACAAGACGGCAGACGGGAAGGAGAGCCGGTTCTTCAAGTTCGTGCGGCGCTGAGGCTGCCGTAGGGCGGCGCTGTCAGTCCGGTAGCGTCTTGAAGAAAAAGATGGGGGTCCGGGGGAATTCCTTCCCCCGGGCTTTTTTCGGTGCGGGCTGGGGCGCGGCTGTCGCGGAACGATGGGTGGGCTGGGCGGTTATGCAGGCGGGTGTCTGCATGCCCTTGGACCGCTGCTGGAGGCTCGTGCCTTGCCGCCATTCCATCTTCTTCCGTTTACCGCGCTCGCCCTGGTTGGGGCGCTGGTGAGCGGGTGTTCTGCGCCGCCCCAGCTTGGGGCGGGGTATCGGGAGAGGATCGCGGGGCGGACTTATGTGGTGACGGGGGCTTCCAGCGGGTTCGGGCGCGGGGTGGCGGTGAAGTTGGGGGCGTATGGGGCGAATGTCGTGCTGGCGGCGCGGCGGGGGGAGGTGTTGGAGGAGGTTGCGGCCGAGGTGCGGGCCGGGGGCGGGCAGGCGTTGGTGGTGGTGACGGATGTGAGCCGGGAGGATGCGGTGCAGCGGCTGGCCGAGGCCGCCGTGCAGCGGTTCGGGCGGATCGATGTGTGGATCAACAATGCCGCCGTCGCTTCGATCGGGCGGTTCGACGAGGTTCCGGTCGCGGATCATGCGCGGGTCGTGGATGTGAACCTCAAGGGCGCGATTTATGGGAGCCACGCGGCGATCCGGCAGTTCCGGCAGCAGGGGGGTGGGACGCTGGTGAATATCTCCTCGGTGGAGGGGTATGTGCCGCTGGCCTATCACGCGAGTTATGCCGCAACGAAGGCGGCGCTGGTGGGGTTGGGCGGGGCGATCAACCAGGAGATGCGGTTGGCGCGGATGTCCACGATCAAGGTGGCGACGGTGCTGCCCTGGGCGGCCGATACGCCGTTCTGGGAGCATGCCGGGAATTACACCGGGCGGGCCGCGGAGGTGGCCACGATGGATGGGCCGGAGGAGGTGGTGGACGCCATCATCTGGGTCTCGGTCCATCCGGTGAAGGAATATGCGGTGGGGTGGAAGGCGCGGGGGGCCGTGTTCGGGGATCGGGTCTGGCCTGGGCTGGCCGAGTATGTGGGCGGGAACCTGGTTCATTCCTCGCAGATGGAGAATGCGCCGGCGGCGCCGGTTGCGGCGGGGTCCGTGCATGAGCCGGTGGCGCGGGGCACGGGGGTGGATGGCGGCGTGCGGGCGCGGATGGAGGCGGAGCGCCGGGCGCGGTGAGCGGGCCGGGGTTTCGGGGCCCCGGCCGCCTTGTGCGCGGTCAGTCGCGCCAGGGGTGTTGGGCCCAGAGCTTCTCGAAATCGGTGCGGAGGGTGGTGAGTTCGGCCTTGTACTCGTCGGGGCCGAGGTAGCGGAGCGGCAGGGCCTGCTGGGTGGCGAGGCGGCGGAATTCGGGGTTGTCCACGATCCGGCGCATAGCTTCGGCGAGGCGGTTGAGGATTTGGGGTGGGACGCCCGCGGGGGCGCCGACGCCGCGCATGGAGCTTTGGATGACGTCGTAGCCCTGTTCGCGGAAGGTGGGGACGTCGGGCATGCCTTCCCAGCGCGTGGCGGACATCTGGCCCAGGGCGCGGGCGGTGCCTTGCTGGGCGTCGGCCAGGCCTTCGCTCATGTTGACGGAGGCGAGGGTAACCTGGCGGGTGAGGAGGGCGTTCCGGGTCTGGGCGGCGCCGTTATAGGGAACGTGGGTCATCTGGATGCCGGCCTGGCGGGAGAAGGCGAGGCCGGCGAGGTGGTCGTCGGAGCCGACGCCTGTCGTGGCGTAGGTGACTTTTTCGGGGTTTGCCTTCGCGAAGGTGACGAGGTCGGCGAGGGTTTTGTGCGGGCTGTCCTTCAGGACGAAGAAGCCGCCGGGGTCGTCCACGACATTGGCGATGGGGGCGATGTCGTCGAGCTTGTAGGCGGTGCGGCGCTCGATCGGCATGGTGACGATGTTGGGGGTGTTGATGAAGCCGATGGTGTAGCCGTCCGGCCTGGCGCGGCCGAGTTCGCCGAAGCCGATCTCGCCGCCGGCGCCGGCGCGGTTGAGGACGACGATGGGCTGGCCGAGTTCACGCTCCAGGAATTGCGCGAGGGTGCGGGCGGCGATGTCGGTGCCGCCGCCGGGCGGGTAGGCGACGATCATGCTGATGGGGCGATCGGGGTAGTTACCGGACTGGTTGGCCGGCTGGGTGCCCTGCGCGTGGGGACGCGCGACGGGAAGGGTGGCGGCGGCCATCGCGGCCATGAGCGTACGGCGTTGCATAGAGGGACTCCCGGCTGTCACCGCTTGCCGCGGTGTTCGGCCAGGAGCGTCGCATGGTCCGCGGAATGGGCGCCAGGGGAGGGGCGCCCAAGCCTCGCCATTCCGTCAGGCGGCGATCAGGGTTTCGGCCAGGCTCTGGAAGAGGGGGAGGCCGTCCTCGCCGCCCATCAGCGGGTCCACCAGGTCTTCCGGGTGGGGCATGAGGCCGCAGATGCGGAGGTTGGGGGAGAGGATGCCGGCGATGTCGCGGGCGGCGCCGTTGCGGTTGCCGTCGGCGTAGCGGAAGGCGACGAGGCCTTCGCCTTCCAGGCGGTCCAGCGTCTCGTCATCGGCGAAGTAGTTGCCGTCCCCGTGTGCCATGGGGGCGCGGAAGGTGGCGCCCTGCTGCCAGCGGGAGGTGAAGGGGGTGCCGGCGCGCTCGACGCGGAGGAGCGTTTCCATGGAGAGGAAGCGGAGGCCGATGTTCTGGAGGAGGGCACCGGGGAGGAGCCCGGCCTCGCAGAGGATCTGGAAGCCGTTGCAGACGCCGAGGATGTGGCCGCCCTTCTGCGCGAAGTCGCGCACGGCGGTCATGATGGGCGACTGGGCGGCCATGGCGCCGCAGCGGAGATAGTCGCCATGCGAGAAGCCGCCGGGGAGGACGACGAGGTCCGTGTTGGCGGGCAGCTCGGTTTCGCGGTGGAAGGTGATGGAGGGCTTCTTCCCGGTCGCGCGTTCCAGGGCGATGGCCATGTCGCGTTCGCGGTTGGTGCCGGGGAAGAGGAGGATGGTCGCGTTCATTGTTGGAACACCCTGAGCCAGTGGAGGCCGCCGAGGACGGCGATGGTGAGGATGGCCGCGATGGCGGCGGCGGTCATCCAGCGGTCGATGCTGGCCTTGCCGCGGGCGATCAGACCGGGGGGGCGCGGCGCGCGGCGCGTGGGCGCCGGGGCCGGGCGCGCCACGGCCATGCGGCGCTCGCGCCATGAGAGGAGCATCGCGATCAGGACCGTGAGGACGGTCATGATGAGGAGGCTGGCCTTGATCATGGCGCGCTGACGGCCGCCCGCGTCAGGCGATTTCGACGCGGAAGGATTCGATCACCGTGTTGGCGAGGAGCTTGCGGGCCATCGCCTCGGCGGCGGCCTTGGCGGCGGCGGGGTCGGTTTCCGAGAGTTCCAGCTCGATGACCTTGCCGGTGCGGACCTCGCCGATACCCTCGAAGCCGAGGGTGCCGAGGGCATGGCCGATGGCCTTGCCCTGGGGATCGAGGACGCCGTTCTTCGGCATGACGAAGACGCGTGCTTTGGTGGTCACTGCATCAGCTCCGGTCCCTTGAGGTCCCGCACGCCGGCCTCGGGGAGGATGCCGAGGCGGCGGGCGACCTCCTGGTAGCCTTCCTCGACCTTGCCGAGATCGCGGCGGAAGCGGTCCTTGTCCATCTTCTCGCCGGTCTTGGCGTCCCAGAGGCGGCAATTGTCGGGGGAGATCTCGTCCGCCAGCACGATCCGCATCTCGTCATTCTCGTAGAGGCGGCCGAATTCGAGCTTGAAGTCCACCAGGGAGATGCCGACGCCGAGGAAGAGGCCGGTGAGGAAGTCGTTCACCCGGAGCGCCAGGGCGACGATGTCGTCCAGGTCCTGGGTGGAGGCCCAGCCGAAGCAGGTGATGTGCTCCTCGGAGACCAGCGGGTCCTGCAGGCCGTCGTTTTTGTAGTAGTACTCGACGATCGAGCGGGGGAGGCGGGTGCCTTCCTGGATGCCGAGGCGGGTGGCCAGGCTGCCGGCGGCGATGTTCCGGATTACCACCTCAAGCGGGATGATCTCGACTTCCCGGATCAACTGCTCGCGCATGTTCAGGCGGCGGATGAAGTGGGTGGGGACGCCGATCTCCCCCAGCTTCATCATCAGGTATTCGCTGATGCGGTTGTTGAGCACGCCCTTGCCGGTGATGACGCCCTTCTTGGCGCCGTTTCCGGCCGTCGCGTCATCCTTGAAATACTGGACGAGGGTGCCGGGCTCGGGGCCTTCGAAGAGGACCTTCGCCTTGCCTTCGTAGAGCTGTCGCCTGCGGGCCATGGGGGTGTTCCGAAATTCGTGCGGCCGCCGGAAACGCGGCCCTTCGGCCCCGTCCACGGCGGCGATTGACGGGCCGTATAGCAGGGGGGGCGGCCGAGGGCCACCGCATCGGGCGCAGGGCCGGGGTGCGGCTGGGAGGGGGCCTCACGGCTGCGTGAGGCCCGCCGTCCTTCGGGCTTTCACTGCGTTAACACACAGCAAGGCGCCGATCGTTGCGCCTTCGAACAACGAAGACCTTGCAGCAACCGTTTGGGAGAAACCCGCATGCGCACGAGTGTTGCAGCTCTGGCTTTGGCCGCGGCCCTGGCCACGCCGGCCCTGGCCCAGCAGGGGAATACCGCGAACCCCGGTTCGCAGGGCACTTCGGGCGGCGCGCCCGCCGCGACCATGGCGCCGGCGACCCAGCCTTCCGGCACCACCGCCGCGCCCGGCACGACGACCGGCCCCGCCGCTTCCCCGTCCCGCGCCGGCACCGCGACCCAGGGTGCCCCGATGGGCAGCACCTCCGGCTCCACCACCTCCGGCACGAGCAGCACCGGAACGGGCGGTCCCGCTGGCCAGTCGGCGGTGCGGACGGAGAACCCGGGCAGTGCCCCGGCGACCACCGCAACCCCGGCCGCGGGGGCCAATTCCTTCACCGAGGGCCAGGCGCGTAGCCGGATCGAGGCCGCGGGCTTCACCGGGGTGCAGGACCTGAAGAAGGACGAGGCCGGCGTGTGGCGCGGGCGCGCGATGCGCGGCGGCCAGACGGCCGAGGTGGGGCTGGATTTCCAGGGCAACGTCGTGACGGGCAACGCGCCGGCGCGCTGAGGCGCGCCAACGGCCGAGCCCCTTCCTGACACAACGGATAACGGAGAAATTTCATGGCCATGCGGACGATTGCCCGACTTTTCGACAGCTACGGCGATGCGAGCGCGGCGGTGACTGCGCTGGAGGCCGCGGGCTTCATGCGTGACGACATCAGCGTTGTCGCACGCGACAGCAACACCGCCGGTGGAACGGGCAGCACCGATTCGACGGTGGATACGGATGACGCAGCGAGCGGCGCCGGCACTGGTGCCACGATCGGCACCGTGCTGGGCGGCGGCGCGGGCGTGCTCGCCGGGATTGGCGCGCTGGCCATTCCGGGCCTGGGTCCGATCGTCGCGGCCGGCTGGCTGGTGGCGGCGTTGACCGGCGCCGGGGTCGGCGCGGCGGCGGGCGGCCTGCTGGGCAGCCTGACCGGCGCGGGCGTCGAGGAGCGCGAGGCGCATGTGTATTCCGAAGGTGTGCGCCGCGGCGGCAGCCTCGTGACCGTGCGGACGGATGATGCCCGCGCTGCCGAGGCGGAGAGCATCCTGATGCGCTACAACCCGGTGGACACGACCACCCGCGAGGCCGATTACCGCGCGGGTGGCTGGACCGGCTACCAGGATGACGCGGTCGTCGGCGATCGTCCGGATGGCACGCCGGGCAATCCCCCGGGCACCATGGCCTCGCGCGGCCTGGATAAGGTGGCGGGCACCAATGTCTCCGGCGCGCATCCGGAGAACGAGGCTAGCCGCGCCCGCATGGCTGGCATGGGCAGCGCCGGCGTGACCGGTGCGGGCATGGCCGGCGCGGGCATGGCCTCTGACCGCGGCCTGATGTCGAACTCGCCGGATGGCACGCCGGGCAACCCGCCGGGCACCATGGCGTCACGCGGCCTGGACCAGGTGGCGGGCACCAATGTCTCCGGCGCGCATCCGGAGAATGAGGGCAGCCGGGCGGACACGACCGTTTATCCGAAGACGGGGTCCAGCACGGGGACTGGCGCCAACCCGCCGGGCACCGAGGCGAGCCGCGCCTTCGACCGTGCCGCCGGCACCAACGTGTCGGGCGCCTATCCCACCCAGTCCGACGGCACGGCGACGAATCCGCCGGGCACGGCGGCCGGGCGCGCGGCGGATAAGACGCTCGGGACCAACACGACGGGTGCGAACCCGACGCGCAAGGGTGTCTGAACGCTTCACCGCGGTTCAGATTGGCGGGGCGGCTCCTTCGGGGCCGCCCCGTTCGTGTTTGTGGGTGCCGGGCAGCGAGATCGGAGGATGCCCCAATGAGCGGCACCGCTTTGGCCGGCGCCGGCCCTTGGGCGCGGTGTGGGCCACGCGGCTAAAGCCATTTCCGATCGGCGAAGTATTGCCTGCATTCTGTTGGGTTGAAGGTGCTGATGAGGCGGCCGATGGTGGTCCAGAGGCCGTCGATAGTGCCTTCGCCCGGCTTGCGCGCCAGGGCGCACCAACGAATCACGCTTGAGGCGCTGACCCGAAGCGGGCTGCCGCCGCCCGGCAGGACGCCCCCGCGGCAATCGCCACCACCACCCGTTCCCGCAAATCGACCGACAGCGCCATGGACATGCCCACCGCACCCCCCTCATCACGGGGCAACTGAATCGCCTCCAGGCCGCCGCGGTGTTCACAAGCGATTCAATTAGACCGGGTACCGCGCTGACAGAGCCTTCGATTGCCCCTGATCGTGGCCAGGAAGGCGATCGGGCGCATGAGGCGGGAACCCGGCCGAGAACCGGGCCGCAGACGCCAGCGGGCCAGTACGCGCGGGAGAGTGCTGAAAAATTCGCAAGCCTCATTGACACTTGGCGGATTGGCTGAAAGGCGAGGCGGCGCTAGAAGTCTCCAACCTGAAGCTGTGGCGCGCGACCTATGATTCTGATTAGTGGTATTATTAATACTCAACCAGACCTGATTCTGGACCAAATCACCCTGTATAATGCAACGATGGGTGGTGTCGGTGCTTGCTGCCACATCCTTCATGTGAACGCTGATGCCGTACGAAAGGGGCTTCTGGCCGAGCTGAAGCTACCAGCTAACGCGTTTATCAACCCGCTCCATATGCATACTAAGCAGCCGACTTTTCTGGGATGCCATGTAGCGAATATTTTGTTCGCCGCTCGGGGTGGTTTGCCCTTTACTCATGTTTATCTCCATACTGACTCCGATCTGCCCTATCGCCCCGGATTGGGCGAGCACATCCGGGCCCATGACCTGGGCTTAAAGAAGCCCAATATATTCGACCCCGACAAGAGCATTAGCATGTGGGCGCAGCCGGTCGGGGCCGATGCGAGACTGAGAAATTTCGTTTATGCAAATGGCGGTGGGGTTATTTACCAATCACGTTACGAGGGCATGTTTGCCACGCGGGAACTCATGAATGAGATCATGCTGCAAATGGCGACAGTATGGCCATTCGATGAAAATCACTGGCGAGGGGATTATCCGTATGAGGAGTTCGCTCTTCCAACGATAGTTGAGAACATCGTTCGGCACCGGAACCTTCGACGGTCGCGTCATGCGGTTATGACGGCGCCTTCACATGGCCAATACGGCTTAGGTAGCCGTATGCCGTTGTTGGCCGAACACATTCCCCTCCTGAAAAAGGAGCCGCCCGACGTGTTCTCTGCCAAGTTCGCGCCCAGCGAAATCGACTCTCCAGTTCGTGTGTTTGCGCGGACAGCACTTGGTCTCGCCGAGAGCAATTCCCAATCAACCTGGGTCGCCTCCAGTGGCGGCGAAGTAGTTGGCGCACTCGGCTAGAGTGTAGGTGCCGAGGAGACGGCCGATGGTGTTCCAGAGGCCTTCCTGGAACCGGCTTCGTGGTTCCGGACCGGTCAACCAGGGCCCAGACTCGGGAGCCTATCCAGGAGAGCTGTTTTAATGCACTCGATCGACGTTACGGAGAAGGTTCTGTTGTTGCTGGATTAGCATCGTATTACCACCAAGCTGCAACCTGGTGGACGGCTGCAAGTCACGGATGCCAGCGAAGTCGAACCCTATTATGGCCATTT
>DATCMG010000465.1:0-5119 GCA_036563555.1 Roseomonas sp.
CTGTCCTGCAGCTCTTCCCACTTCAGGACCGTGACGGCGGATCGGGTCCAGGTGATCAGTCCGTCTCGCCGCAGGTCCTGCAGCACGCGGTTCACATGCACGTTCGAGAGGCCGAGCGCGTCCGCCACATCCGCCTGGGTCACGGGCATGTTGAAGCTGCGATCCGGCGCAAGCCCCACGCCCTCGAAGCGCAGCAGCATCTCGCAGATGAGATGGGTGATCCGCTCATGGGCGTCCCGCCGGCCCATTCCGATCATCCATTCCCGGAAGATCGCGGCATCGACCAGGGTATCCCGCCAGAGGGCATGCAGCAGCCTGGGGTGGAACTGCGTCAGCTCCCGCATGCTCTTGTGCGGGATGAAGGCCGCCAGGGTCGGTGCCATTGCGGCGACGGAGTGGTCCATCACGGCGAGGTGCAGGCTCTGCAGGTCCGGCATGTCGCCGGGCGTGTGGAAGGCCATGATCTGCCGCCGTCCGTCGGGAAGCAGCTTATAGCGGCAGGTGAAGCCCTCCAGGATGAGGCAGCACTCCTTGGGAGTGTCGCCATCCCGGACGATGTCCTGTCCATCATCATAGGACCGGACGGTCATGGGCAGGTCCAGTATTGCCTGGCGATCCTCCGCCGTCAGATCCGTGATGCTCTCCAGCTTGCGGATGAGGCGTTGGCCTCCAGGGGCGCTTTCGATGTGCTGCATGTGCATGGCCTGCTCTCCAGCTTGGAGCAGACGCAATCCATGCCCCGGGTGCCCCAAAATAAAGCACCACAAGTTATTATCTTACGCCCTGGGAGGCCCGCACCAGCTAACATGCATCAGGCGGCGCCAGACGGACCACCAGATTCCGGCGAAGGCTGCGCCCCGGCGAAAGACGCCAAGCTGGGACAAGGACTTGGGAAGAGGATGGTGGAGCTGAGGGGAATCGAACCCCTGGCCTCGTCATTGCGAACGACGCGCTCTCCCAACTGAGCTACAGCCCCTTAACCATCGGCCGCGCAGGTTTGGGGACCGGCGCGCGAGGGCGGCTTATTCCCCGCCTCCCGGCCCGCGTCAAGCGTCCGTATCGGGGATTGGCGAAGGCCTCCCGCTGGACGGACCCTGGCATGGGCCATACACAACGCGCGACGCGGGTTCGGGGGTTCTGATGACGGCGATTTTCTGGCTGATCGATCAGGTGATCGGCCTTTATGTCTGGGTGCTGATCATCGCGGCGGTGTTCAGCATGCTGACCGCCTTCAACGTGCTGGACAGCCGGAACCGCCTGGTCTGGTCGATCGGCGACTTCCTCTGGCGCGTGACGGAGCCGGCGCTGCGGCCGATCCGGCGCTTCCTGCCGGATCTCGGCGGGGTGGACCTCTCGCCGCTGGTGCTGATCCTGCTGCTCCAGGCGCTGCGGATCTTCCTCAACGTCACCGTCTTCCCCGCCCTCTGGCGCCTGGCGGCCTGAGATGACGGCCCAGCTCCTCGACGGGAAGGCCATCGGCGCGCGGCTCCGCGCGGGGCTGGCGGGGCGGGTGGCGGGCCTCGGCTTCCGCCCCGGCCTGCGCGTGGTGCGGGTGGGGGATGACCCGGCCAGCGTCGTCTATGTCCGTTCCAAGGACCGCGCGGCGAAGGAGGCGGGCTATGACAGCGAAACCATCCTGCTGCCCGAGGACGTGGCCGAATCGGAGCTTCTGGCGACCGTCCGCCGCCTGAATGCCGACCCGGCGGTGGATGGAATCCTCGTCCAGCTTCCCCTGCCCCGGCATATCAACCCGCAAAAGGTGCTGGAGGCGGTGGACCCCGCCAAGGATGTGGACGGCTTCCACCCCGTGAATGCCGGCCGCCTTGCCGCCGGCCTGCCCGGCCTCGTGCCCTGCACGCCCAAGGGCGTGATGCACCTGCTGACCGAGGCAGGGGTGAAGCTCTCCGGCGCGCGCGCCGTGGTGCTGGGGCGCAGCGCCATCGTCGGGCGGCCCATGGCAGCCCTTCTGCTGGCCGCCGATGCTACGGTGACCATGCTGCATTCCCGGTCCCGCGACATCGCGGAGGAGTGCCGCCGGGCGGAGGTCTTGGTGGCCGCCGTCGGCCGCGCCGGCATGGTGCGCGGCGACTGGATCGCGCCGGGCGCCGTGGTGGTGGATGTCGGCATCAACCGCCGCCCAGACGGCAAGCTGACCGGCGATGTGGAGTTCGAGGCGGCGAGGGAGCGCGCCGGCTGGATCACCCCCGTGCCGGGCGGCGTCGGGCCGATGACGATCGCCTGCCTGCTGGAGAACACGCTGGAGGCCGCCCTGGCCCGCCGCGGCGCCGAGGCGCTGCAGCCCAATGGCGGCGTGGCCGAGGAACATGCCACGCCGGATCAATCCTATGGTCACGGCCCCGGCCTGGCCTGACCCGGTGTTCCTTCGCATCCCTGGGCCGCGGCTGGCGCGCGGGCGCGCATGAAGCCCGCCGACCTCGCGCTGGCCGTCGTCTTTGTCCTGATCTGGGGATCGGCCTTCAACGCGGCACGGGTGGTGGTGCTGGAATGGCCGCCCTTCTGGGCCCTGGCGCTCCGCTTCTGCCTGACCGCGCCACTTCTGGTGGCGCTCGCCCGCATCACGCGTTCCCGCTGGCCGGAGCGGGGGGATCTCGGGCGCGTGGCGCTGATGGGGCTGCTCGGGACGGGCGGCTATCTCGCCTTCTCCTGGTGGGCCATGGCGCTCATCCCCTCCGGCCTCGTCGCCCTGATCACGGCGGCGACGCCCCTGGTGGTGGCGCTGGGCGAGGCGCTGTTCCTCGGCCGCCGTCCCTCGGCCCTGGCCTGGGCGGGGCTCGGCCTCGGCTGGGCGGGGGTGGCGATGCTGGGCGGCGCGCGGCTCTCCGGGCATTTCGGCGGCCCGCAGGGAATGGATGAGGCGCTGGGCGTGGCCCTGGCCCTGCTCGGCGCTGTGTCCCAGGCCGCGGGGCTGCTCATCTTCGCCCCGGCGCGGGGACGGGTTGATCTCTGGTCGGCGAGCGCGGGGCAGAGCCTTGTCAGCGCCGCGCTGCTGCTGGCCTTGGCCGTGGTTCTAGAAGGCACGCCGCCCGCCACTGGCAGCACCCGCGTGTGGCTCGGCCTCGCCTATAGCGTCACGGTCGTGGGGATCGGCGGCTACGCGCTGCTCTTCGTGATGCTGCGGCGCTTCCCGCCTTCCACCGCCGCCGCCCTGCAATTGCTGGCCCCACCGGTTGCCGCCGTCCTCGGATGGGCGGCGCTGGGAGAGGTGCTGGGCTGGGCGGACCTGGCCGGGGGCGTGCTGACCCTGAGCGGCCTGACCTTGCTGTTCCGGGCCAGGGCGCGGGAAACCCGCCGCGCCTAGCCTCCCGGCTTAGGATGGCCATTGACGGAAGCCGGCGGCCCCTCGCGGTTTAGGGCTGCACATCGGGCGCGAAATGCGCCAAGTCGCGCCACGATGCCTATCAATCCCACCCGGTCTGCCGCCTTCGCCCTCGTCTCCGCCGTGCTGGAGCGCCGCCGGGCGCTCGACGAGGCGCTGGACACCTTGCCCGCCCGCCTCCAGCCGCGAGACCGCGCCGCCGCGCACCGGATCGCCGCCGCGGTCCTGCGGCGCCTGGGCAGCATCGACGCGGTGCTGGAACCCTATCTCCGCCGCGAGCCCTCGCCCCCTGCCCTGCAGGCCCTGCGGATCGGCGCGGCCGAGCTGCTGCTCCTGGGCACCCCGCCCCATGCGGCGGTGGCCACGGCGGTCGCCCTGGCGCCGAAGCCCTTCGCCGGGCTGGTGAATGCCGTGCTCCGCAAAGTTGCGACGGAAGGGCCGGCCGCACTGGAGGGGCTGGACGCCGCCCGCCTCGACACGCCGGCCTGGCTCTGGTCCGCCTGGCACGCCGCCTATGGCCCGAAGGTCCGCGCCATCGCCGAGGCGCATACGCGGCCGGCGCCGCTCGACCTCTCCCTTGCCACGGGCGCCACCGCGCCGGAGGGGGCGGAGATCCTGCCCAACGGCACGGCCCGCCTGGCCCCCGGCACCCGGATCACCGAGCTGCCCGGCTTTGCCGAGGGCGGCTTCTGGGCGCAGGACGCGGCCGCCAGTCTGCCGGCCCGCCTTCTGGCCCCCCGGCCCGGAGAGCGCGTGGCCGATCTCTGCGCCGCGCCAGGCGGCAAGACCGCGCAGCTCGTCGGCATGGGCGCCGCCGTGACGGCGGTGGAGAAGGAGGCGCACCGCGCCAACCGCCTGCGCGAGAACCTGGCGCGGCTGAAGATGGAGGCCGAGGTGGTGGTGGCCGATGCCATCCCCTGGGCGGCCGGGCACCGCGGCGGCTTCGATGCCGTGCTGCTCGACGCGCCCTGCACCGCCACCGGCACCATCCGCCGCCACCCGGAGGTGCCGCATCTGCGCCGCCCCCGCGACGTGCCGAAGCTCGCCGCCACCCAGGCCGCGCTGATCGAAGCCGCCGCCGGGCTGGTCGCGCCCGGCGGGCGGCTGGTGATCGCCACCTGCTCCCTGCAGCCCGAGGAAGGCGAGGCGCATCTCGCCCGCGCCACGTCCCTCGGCCTGCGCCCCGATCCGGTGCGGGCGGAGGAGGTTCCCGGGCTGGAAGGCGCCATCACGCCGGAGGGGGCGCTCAGGACCCGGCCGGACTTCTGGGCGGAAAAGGGTGGGATGGACGGTTTCTTCGTCGCCCGCTTCCTGCGGGGTTAGGAAGGCGGCGCGCTTCCCTTCGGATGGACGGCATCGCCGGCAGCCCTTCCTGCGTGGAGGGGCTGCACAGCCGGCCCGAAATGCGCCAAGTCGCGCCCCGATGCCGCCCGACGAGTCTGACCCCGCCCCTGCCCGTTCCGGCCGGAACAAGATCCGGTGGATCTGCGCGTCGCCGCAGCTTCCGGCCCGGCGGAGGGAAGCGCGGACCGGCCGCTTCCCCTCCCCCTGCCGCGCCCAGGGCTGAAGACGCCTCCCATGCGGGTTCTTTTCGTCGCCAACGTGGATTTCGCGCTGCGCCACTTCATCCTGCCGCTGATGCGGGGCGCCCGCGCCCGCGGGCATGAGGTGGTGGCCGCCAGCGCCGAGGGCCCGCTGCTGGACCTGCCCCGTGCGGAGGGCTTCACGGTTTTCCCGATGCCCGTGGCGCGCAGCCTTTCGCCCCGCGCGAACTGGCGGGCC
>DATCMG010000942.1:0-4032 GCA_036563555.1 Roseomonas sp.
GCGCCGTGCAGCGCCTGCGCGGCAGCCACGATCGGCGCCGGGTCCAGGCGGGCCAGACTGGCCGCATCCGCGGCCAGCGCCTCGGCCGGAATGTCAGTGGTCGCGAGCGAGCCGCGAGTCAGCCCCCCGCCGCTCATCGCGCTGACCCGGCCGGAGAACGGTCCACCCGGGCCTGGGCGCTTGGCCTCGATCAATGCGTCGCGCAGCTGCTCCCAGCCGGCATAGCCCAGCGCCCGGGCGAGGCGGCTGAAGGTGGCGGGGTTGGTGCCGGCGGCCGCGGCGAGGTCGCGCATGGAGCGCGTGGCGGCGTCGAAGTCATGCCGGGCGACGAACCGGGCGGCGTCCCGCAGGCGGGGAGGCAGGCTGGGTAGGGCACGGCGGAGGACGTCAATCGGGGCTTCCAAGGCCATGCGACAAATGTTTCATTACTCAGTGCGGAATGCAACAAAAATATTGCTCCAGCCCTCTGGATGGGGGTTTGCGAAGCAGATGCTATGCTCGATTGACGGGTCTCCATGCCGGATTTCCAAAGAGGCACTGCACAAGATCAGCACGTAGGAAGTCGTCGCATTCCTGCAGTGACGGCGGGCGCGGGAGGGCGCCCTTGTTGGCCAGGCTTCGGGCTAAAATCCCGCCCTGGAGCCCCGCGTTCACTGCCGCGTTGATCCAGCACCGGATGTGCTCTTGCAGGTTACACCGTCCGATTAGGCCCCAACAGATTTTGGCCTTGTGATCGGGAAGGCCGATCTCGTTCGGCGTTGGGGCCACCTGCGGATCGGCGTTGGAGCCCGAGCCCCACGAGATGCGGTCGCGCAGACTTGCTGAACAGGGTTCGATGCACAGCAGGTCGGGCAGGCTGGGGAACATCGGCGCGGGTTTGGCTGGGCGAAGCTCTCGCCCCGCAGCACCTCCAGAAAGCCTTGCATAGGCGCAGCCCATGTCAGCGTTGGTCTCGCGGCACTCCCGGGGGAGTTACACAGGCGTTGCAATATTTTTCGGACGGCCTCCAACAGCGTGTTTCCGCCGTTAAGATATCACTGTGATATTTCACAGTTGCATCTGCTGGTGAACTCTTCCAAGTTGCCCGGGTCGCTCTCGGATGCTCGCTCACCAGCAGGTGCTCTTCCCCTGGAAGCCCCAGCTGGACGGATCGAGCGAGCCTCCGCTCGCAAGGGGATTTCCACGGGATGTCGCAAGAGAAGCCGGTTATCATCGCGGGTGCTGGCCCGGTCGGGCTGGTCGCAGCCGCCGGGCTGGTTCGTCGCGGCGTGCCCGTGACGGTGCTCGAGGCCGGCCCCGAACTGTCCGGCGAAATGCGTGGCTCGACCTTTCATGCCCCAACGCTCGACATGCTGGATGGCCTGGGCGCTGCGCAGCCGATGATCGCGCAGGGCATCGTCGCGCCCCGCATGCAGTATCGTAGCCGCGACCAGGGCATCATCGCGGATCTCGACTTCGGCGTGCTGGCTGATGTGACGCGCCACCCCTTCCGCCTGCAATGCGAGCAGTTCAAGCTGACGCGAATCCTCTATGGGCTGCTGCAGGACCAGCCTGGTTTCTCCCTGCGCTTCAATGCGCAGGTCACCGCCTGTGCCGATCATGGCGACCAAGCCGAGGTGACACTGGAGAATGGCGAGCGGATCACGGGCTCCTATGTCATCGGCGCCGATGGCGCGCGAAGCCCGGTGCGCAAGTCCTCGAACATCGAGTTCGAGGGCTTTACCTGGCCGGAGCGCTTTCTCGTTCTCTCCACACCTTTTGACTTCGCCGAGATCATCCCGGATCTGGCCGATGTCTCCTACTATGCCGATCCCGAGGAGTGGTTCTTTCTCCTGAAGGTCCCTGGCGTGTGGCGCGCCATGTTCCCGGTGCCGGCCGATGTGTCGGACGAGGCTACGATGACCGACGAATATGCACGCGCCCGCTTTGGCCGCATCGTCGCGGGGCGGGACGACTACCCGATCCGCCATCGCACCCTGTACCGCGTGCATCAGCGCGTCGCGAAGACATTCCGCCAAGGCCGGGTACTCCTGGCCGGCGACGCCGCTCATATCAACAACCCGCTGGGCGGAATGGGGCTGAATGGCGGCGTGCATGACGCCTTCAACCTGGCAGAGAAACTTGCCACGGTATGGCAGGGCGATGCCGGGGCGGATATGCTGGACCTCTATGACCGGCAGCGGCGCGGCGTGACGGTCGAGCACGTGCAGCGCCAGACCATCGCCAATAAGGAAAACCTGGAGGCCAAGGACCCCGAGGCGCAGCGCGCCTTCCGGGAGAGGATGGCCGAAGTCTCTGCCGACCCGGCTAAGGCCCATGCCTATCTCATGGGTGTTTCCATGATCAACAGCCTGCGCCGTGCGGCCGAAATCGCCTGAGCCGCAGGGAGAAAACGAAATGACTGAACTCACCTTCGATTTCTACGCCGGTGACGCGGTTACCAGGCGCAGCGTCGTGCTGCACCAACTCGTCATTGCCGGCTGGACCGGCCGCGACGTTCACAAGCTGCAGGAGCATATCGAGGAGCTTCGCCTGCTTGGCGTGACGCCGCCTGCCAGCACGCCCTGCTTCTATCCCGGCGGAAGGGAACTGCCGACGACAGCGGCCGAGATCGACTGCCTGGGCCAGGAATCGAGTGGTGAGGCAGAGTTCGTCATCTTGGTGGACGCAGATGGCTCCTGGTGGGTCGGCGTCGGGTCCGACCATACGGACCGCAAGGTGGAAACCTACTCCGTTTCTGTCTCGAAGCAGCTCTGCCCGAAGCCAGTCGCTTCAAGCCTCTGGCGCTTTGAAGATGTAGCTGGGCACTGGGATAAGCTCGAACTGCGCTCCTGGGTAAACGAAGGCGCGGACTGGGTACTTTACCAGGAAGGCAGCGTAGCCGCGATGCGCGACCCACGCGACCTGGCGGAGGCTTATCGCGACATGGGGCGGGATCTGCCCCCTGGCACGATGATGCTCGGCGGCACGCTGGCAGCCATCGGCGGCATCCGTCCGCGCACCGGATTCCGCATGGAGTTGCACGACCCGGTGCGCGGCCGCTCGATTTCCCACAGCTACACGGCCAATTGGCTGGCCGAATAAGGGGGAGGCGATCATGCCGATCACCAAAGAACATTTCGAATTCCACGTGCCGGACATGTCCACTGGCTGGGAGGTGCCGCGGGGCTACCCCGCCGGCATCCAGCAGAAGATCCTGGCCGGCAAACTGGACGAGGCGAATAAGCAGGGCCACCGCACGCGGCTCCTGCGCTTCCAGCCCGGCGAGTTCACGACCGCCCCCTTCGTGCATGACTACTGGGAGGAGGTGTGGCTCGTCTCCGGCGACCTGATCGTCGGCAATGACGCGCAGGGCAACGGGGGCGAATCCTTCGACAAGGCAGCCTACGCCTGCCGTCCGCCGGGGGCCTATCACGGTCCCTTCAAGTCGAACACGGGCTGCACCCTGCTCGAGATCCACTACTACGACGAGACGCCCGCGTGAGCGACCTGGCCCGCCCGACCCTGGACGCGCTGGCGGCGGATCTTGCAACCGGCCGAACAACCAGCCGGAAGCTGGTGGAGGACTGCCTGGCGCGGATCGCCGATCCCGCGGGAGAGGGCGAGCGGGCCTTCTTGCAGGTGAATGCGGAGGGCGCTCGTATGGCGGCCGACGCCATGGATGCCCTGCGTGCCGCAAACGCCGCCCCGTCCCCCTATGCCGGCATTCCGATTTCGGTAAAGGACCTGTTCGATGTCGCGGGACAGGTAACACGGGCCGGGTCCCGCGCCCTCGATGACACGCCGCCGGCAAGTTCCGACGCCGAGACCGTCGCGCGGTTGCGGCGCACGGGGTTCGTCGTGATCGGCCGGACCAATATGACCGAGTTCGCCTATTCCGGCCTTGGCATCAATCCGCATTACGGCACACCTCGCAATCCATGGCAGCGCCATGAGGGGCGCGTGCCGGGCGGCTCATCCTCCGGCGCGGCGATTTCGGTCACCGATGGCATGGCCCATGCTGCCCTGGGCACCGATACCGGCGGATCCTGC
>DATCMG010000943.1:0-4601 GCA_036563555.1 Roseomonas sp.
GATGAAAAATTTGCGGCCCCAGGGTGATCCATGCGTATGAAAGGCTCGCGCCATCCCTCGATGGCGCTAGCCGGCTCCCGGGCCGCCGGTGCGTAAGCCCGCTTCGGCGAGGCGTCCGTGCCGACCAATTGGGAGAGAACGACCATGCTGACGCGACGCCGCGTTCTTCAGGCCGCCGGAGGTATTTCCGGCACCCTGGCCGCCGCCCCGAAACCCGCCGGGGCCCAGGCAGCCTACCCCACCCGCCCGATCCGGATGATCGTGCCCTTCGCGCCGGGCGGCAGCACCGACATCATCGGGCGCTACCTCGCGCGCGAGGTCGGCGAGCGGCTTGGCCAAGTGATCACGGTGGACAACAAGCCAGGAGCCGGCGCCGTAATCGGCCTGAATGAGCTCGCCCAGGCGCGGCCGGATGGTTACACGATCGGCATGACCAATAGCGGAATGGTGTTCCAGCCGCTCTACGGGATCACGCGCCACAATTACCCGGCCGAGCTGCAGGCGATCGCGCAGGTGGGGGAAATTCCATTCATCCTCGCCGTCCGGGCGGATTCACCCTGGCGGACCCTCGCTGACCTCGTGAACTGGGCCCGGGCCCATCCGGGGCAGTTGATGTGTGGCATCACCGGCTTCGGCAACACCTCGCATATCGGTCCCGAGAAGCTGCGCATGGATGCCGGATTCCAGATGGAAGCGGTGAACTATCCGGGTGGCGGGCCACTGATCACGGCGCTGCTCGGCGGGCAAATCCATGCCATTTCCAACAACCCGGTGGATCTTCGCGAACACATCCGCAGCGGCGCCGTGCGAGTGCTGACAGCCTTCGCCGAAAAGCGGCTGGAGGATCCGGCCCTGCGCGACATCCCGACCGCCCGTGAGGCCGGATACGACGTCGTCGTCACGCTGTGGCAGGGCGTCGGTACACCGGGGAACCTGCCCGCCCCCATCGTCCAGCGGCTGGACACCGTGTTCCGGGAGGTTCTGACCAGCCCGGCGGCCCAGAAGGCCGTGCGCGAATACGGGCTGCAGCCAGCCTATCTCGATGCCGCCGCCTTCCAGAAGAAATGGGTGGAGGATCAGGAGAACCAGCGCCGGATCGTCACCGAGACGGGCATCCTCGACATCATCCGCGGCCAGAACCGCTGATCGCCTCCAACCCGCGCAAGACAGGACAACCCGTGGCAGATTTCCGGTTCCGGGGATTGGAGTTCCATTCCTCCCGCATGTGGCAATGGGCGCAGGTCGAGCGCGCGCTCGACCTGATGGAAACCTTCGGCCTCAACGCCCTCATCTTCCACCAGAACGACATCATCGAGCACCTCGTCTTCCCCGAGGCCTACTTCCCCGATGAGCTGATGTGGAAGCGCTGGCCGGTGCGGCTGCACTCCGTGCACCAGAACCGGCATTATGTGAACAAAGTGGTACGCGCTGCCGCCGCGCGCGGTATCCGCTTCTATCTGGAAGTGAAGGAAATCTGGTTCGTCGACGAACTGCTGGAGCTGAAGCCCGAGCTGCGGCGCGCGGACGGCACGGTGGACCCCGAAAACCCGTTCTGGTGGCACTTCCTCGACGTGAAGATGCGCGAGCTGCTGCGTGCCGTGCCGGATCTGGCTGGCGTGATCGTCAGCCCCGGCACGCGGGAAAGCAAGGTTTCGATCGCCACCCATGCCGCGACCGTCGATCCGGTGGAATGGTATGCGAAGCTACTCGGCGCCATGCACAAGCCGCTTGCGGAACATGGAAAGCAGTTCGCGGTGCGCGACTTCTCCTACACGGCGGACCAGCAGAGCCGGATGATCGAGGCGGCCGGTCGCGTTTCGCCCGATATCGTCATCTCGCTCAAGAACACGCCACATGATTACTACCCACCCTTCCCCCACAATCCCCGGATCGGCCATACCGGCCGCCATCCGCAATGGGTGGAGTTCGACACCTGGGGGCAGTTCTTTGGCCTGGGAACCTTCCCGGTCAGCGTCGTGGAGGACATGCAGGCGCGGATGCGCCACTGCCTCGCCAGCGGCGTGGAGGGTATTTCGCTCCGCACGGATTGGGAGGTGATTACCGATTCCGGCGCACTCAACTCGCCGAACCTGCTGAACGTGATCGGCGGCGCGATGCTGGCGCAGGACACGAAGCGCGAGTTGTCCGGCATCTATGACGCCTGGGTTTCACACGGCCTCCTCTCTCCGCTGCGAACCGCCTCCGAGCTGGAGGTACCGGCTGTGCCGGCAGGGGCGGAGGCGCGGGCGCGGCTGGAGGCCTTCATGAAGGCCTCCTGGTCCGTGATGGAAAAGGCGGCCTATGTGCGCGGCCATCTTTTCCACGAGGATGACCAGTATCCCGACACGCTCGACAAGGCCTTCGGGATGATGGTCGACATTCATGGCCGGGACGAATGGGAACCCGGCGCCTCGCGCCTGGTGGAGCCCACGGCGGAGAACATCGCCGTGATCCTGGCGGAGAAGCAGGAGGCCGTCGCGGAGGTCCGCCGGTTGAGGGACATCCTCGGGGTGGAGACGCTCGGCATTCCGCCGAGAATGGTATCGGAATTCCAGGTCATGCTCGATCTTTACGAGCGTTGGGTGCGCGGCTTCGAACTATGCGCCCGCACGGTGTTCCTGGCCCGCCAGGCCGAGCGGAGCGGCGACCCCGCCCACGCCAGGGCCGCGCGGGAAACCCTCCCCGCCCTGCGCAGCTTCAGCCGCGAATTGGTGGAGCGTCTGGCCGGCACGCATTATCCGCATCTCGTCTATTGGCTGCTGGACGAGAAGCGAATCGATTCGCTTGCCTGCGATGTCGATCGGCGGCTGAGGCCCCTCACCACCCCTGCCCTTGTCGCCCAAACCTGAGACCGGCACAGGGGATGTCAGATTTCCGCTTCCGCGCGCTGGAGATGCACAGCCGCTTCGTCTGGGATTTCGATCGGGTACGGCGGTCCCTGGACTTCATCGGGCAGCAGGGGCTCAACGCACTCATCCTGCACCGCAACGACATCGTGGACCGGATCATCTGGCCCGGCCGCTATTTCGGCGCGCGTCCGGACGACGAGAACATCTTCGAACGCTACCGCAGCGCCTTCCGTACGCTCTACAAATACACGCCGACGCGGCGGAGCGGTCCCTATCACCGCCGGGAGTACCTGCGCCGCGTGATCGAGTTGGCAGGGCGTCAGGGCGTCGAGGTCTGGTTCCAGAACAAGGAATTGTTCTTCCACGAGATCATGCTGGAGTTGCAGCCTCAGCTGACCAAGGGGGGCGCGCTCTGCCCCAGCGAGCCCTTCTGGTTCGAGTTCGTGGAGGCGAAATACACAGAGCTTTTCCAGGAGCTGCCGGGACTGGCCGGTGTGATCACCGCGCCCGGAACCGGCGAGAGCCGCCTTTCCATCACCGCCAACCGCTGCGGATGCGAGCTGTGCGCCAGGATGACGCCGCGGGAATGGTATACGCGGCTGATCGGCGCGATGCACCGGCCTGTCGCCGCTGCGGGGCGCGGCATGGCGATCCGGGATTTCGTTTTCAGCCATCGCGCCCAGCAGGAACTCGCCGCAGCCTTTGAGGCTATGCCCGCCGACATCGCGGTTAGCCTCAAGAATACGCCGCATGACTACTATCCCAGCTTTCCCGACAACCCGCGGATCGGCCGTGTCGGAGAACGGCGGCAATGGCTCGAATTCGACTGCATGGGCCAGTATTTCGGTTGGGGGATAGCCCCCGCCATCCTGATCGAGGACTGGCGCGCCAGGATGGGCAGGGCGAGGCCGGCCGGCGTCGATGGCGTCATCTTCCGCACCGATTGGGAAAGCCTCGACAGCCATAGCGCCTTCGAAACGCTGAACCTCGTCAACCTGCATGCCGGGGCGGCGCTCGGGCGCGATCTCGCCACCCCCGCTCCGGCGATCTATGCCGAATGGATGGCCCGGGCCGGGATGCTGGAGGCCGATACGCCCGAGATCCGCGCCACCTGCGGAGGCTGGGCCGAAGGCCTGCTCGGCAGGAGTTGGGAGACTGTCCGAGGCACGCTCTACGCCCAGGACTGCGTACTGAACGACAGCAGCACCTATCCGGTGGGCTTCGATCATGCCTGGTGGCTGGCAGAAGAAAAGAACAGCCTGGCAGACTGGGATCCCGGGAAGGCCGATGCCCTGGCGCCGACAGAAGCCAATCTTGGCGCGATCCTCGCCGAGCGCGAGGCGGCGCTGGCCACCCTCGAACGGTCGGCCAGCATGCTCGACAATCCTCCCCACGGCCTGAGAGCCTCCGCTCTCGCGATGCTGCGGGAGCGCTCCGACATTGCCCGCCGCTATCTGCGCGGTTTCAGCGCGGTAACGCGCGCCCTGTTTCTCGCACGCTTCCTGAGCGTTCCGCAGAGCACGGCTGCGGCCGGAACGGCGCGCGCGGAACTCGGTGCCGCCCTCACCGAGTTGCTCGATCTTGCGGAGGAATTCTCCGGCTTCGAGAGCACGGATCACAGGCCGGCTGTCTACACGCTGTTGAGCGCGGAGCGCCTTCGTGCGCTTCATGCAGATCTCGCCCCCCGGCTGCGGATGCCTGCCTAGCCCGGACACCTGGACGCATCCGGCCGGGCAACGACCCGCCTCCTCC
>DATCMG010000944.1:0-6162 GCA_036563555.1 Roseomonas sp.
GATCTTCTCCATCGCCAGGTGGTTCGTCGTGGCGACGCCGGAGGTGGAGTAGGTGACGCGCCCGGCATTGGCGCGTGCGCGGGGGCTGATGGAGCGATTGCGACAATCGCTGCAGGATCCCGGGGGCGCTAACCCCAGGCCCTCCAGAAGAACACGGCGGTCATGACCGTGCTGAACAGGATGACGAAGCCCCGCAGAAGGGGCGCAGGCATGCGGCTGGCAAGGAGGGCGCCGGCATAGCCGCCGATGATGGCGGCCACGAGCATGACCATCGTCTCGGGCCAGTGGATCGGGCCGGCAATGGCAAAGCACAGGACCGCAACGAGGTTGGCGGCGCTGACCAGCAGGGTGCGCAGCGCGCTCATCGCCTTGATGTCCAATTCGCCGAGCAGACCCCAGACGGCCATCATCATGATGCCGACACCGCCGCCGAAATAACCCGCATAGACGGAAAGCAGGACCTGTGCGCCGAGCACGGCACCCCGCCCGACCCGGACCTTCTTGCGCAGGGCAGCGCCGAGCGGGCGGCCGAAGGCGAAGGCGAGGGTGCCGGTCAGCAACAGCCAGGGCAGCAAGCCGTCGAAGGCGCGCTGAGTGGTCGCCAGCAGCAGCAAGGCCCCTGCCAAGCCCCCGGCCAGGCTGATCAGCAGGAGGGTGCGGAGCGGGATACCCTCCAGCGACCTGTAATCGTGGCGCCAGGCCCAGGCGCTTGCCAGCGTGCCCGGCAGCAGGGCGACGGTGCTGGAGGCATTGGCGGCGACGGAGGGAAGGCCCACGAACACCATGGCCGGGATGGTGACGAACGAGCCCCCGCCCGCCGCGGCGTTCATGGCGCCCGCCAAAAGGCCGGCGGCGAGCAGGATGAGCGTGGATTCGATGTCCATGGAAGCCAACCTGCAGCACTTGTGCGAGCATTGCACCTGGGGGAGGGGCAAGCTCGGCCCTGGCCCTCAGGCGGCGAACCGCCCCACCGGCGTTCCTGCCATCCCGACATCCAGCGCCAGAAGGCGTCCGTCATTCGGGCCGGCATGCTCGCCCCGCAGGCTTGTGACGAACAGGGTGCGAAGGTCCGGGCCGCCGAAGCAGGGCATGGTCGGAGCCCCGACCGGCAGTTCCACGAAACGGTCCAGCGTGCCGTCCGGAAGCCATCGGTTCAGGCGGCCGGCGGAAAAGCCGGCACTCCAGTAGCCACCCTCCGCATCCACGGCACCACCATCGGGCTGGCCGGTGGCGCTGTCCGGCCGCGCGATCTCCCGCCGATTCGAGATCTCCCCGGTCGCGGGGTCGTAATCCCAGGTCCAGATAACCGAGGCTTCGCTATCTGTGTGCCAGAGGGTCCGCCCGTCCGGGCTCCAGGCGAGGCCGTTGGAAATGGTGAGCCCATCCGCCAGCCTGACGCAGGAGCGCCTTTCGGGATCGAGGCGCCAGAGGGCCGCGCTGGGCTGCTTCTCCTGCGTGTCATTCATCGAGCCGACGAGGAATCGGCCCTCCGGCGAGACCTTGCCGTCGTTCAGCCGGTTCCCGGGGCGGTCCGGTTCCGGGGCCGCTACCATGGCAAGCGCGCCATCGCCTGGGTCGAAGCGGTGTATCCCGGAACGCAGCGCCAGCAGCATGGCGCCGGAGCGGCAGAGGCCGAGGCAGCCGACCGGCTCCGGCAACGGCCAGGTCTCCGTCTTGCCGGTGGCGGGGTCGGTGCAGTGCAGCGCAGGGGCTGGGATATCGACCCACCAGAGGCGGCCGAGCCTGTCATCCCAGACGGGGCTCTCGCCGGTGCCGGCGACAGGAGCGTCGTCGTAGATGCGAATGGGCAAGGTCATCCGGCGAATTACCATCCACGGGCCTGAGCGGGCGCGATCTTCGGGGCCGGCTTCGGCCATGAAGCCGGCGATGCTGCATCCCTGCCGCGTCAGGGCGGGGTGGCCAGCAGGTCCTGCTCCTCGCGGTGTCGGTCGATATAGGCCGCCACGAAGGAGCATCGCGGGACGATACGCAGCCCTTCGGCCCGGATCATCGCGAGCGCGCCGCTTACCAGCCGGGAGCCCACGCCCTGGCCCGACAGCTCTTCCGGCACGGTGGTGTGGGTCAGCACGATCCGGTCGCCCTCCCGCTCATAGGCAATGATGGCGGGTTGGCTGCCGCCCGCATCCATCTCGAACCGGTCCTGCGCGCGATTGTCCGTGACCGCACCTGCCATCCTCGTCCTCTCCCCGTCGGTTGCGACGCAACCGGCTTCCCGGCGCCCGCCAGGTCTGAACGCCCGAGGCCGGCGGTCGATCGAGGTCACGGGGGATCCGCCGGTTTTGTGAATACGTGCGCCCTGCGGGATCGGCCGGAGCAGGGCAGACCGTTCCCTCACGTGCCGCCGAGGATGCCCCTCCCGGGACCGCTTCGCGTGAGGTGGCGCGCTGTCCGGCGGCCCCCGGGGCAAGGTGATACCGGGGCCGGCTGCCGCCTCACCCTGTGTCCGGGTGCCGGATTTCGGCGCTTGCCCCTGCGGCCGGGGCGTGCTCATCGCATCACACCGGCCCCTAGTATCCTGCCAATCAGTTCACGCACCGGTTGCAACAGGCCGATTATTGCCCTGGAAATACCCCATGTCCCTGCTTTCCCGTCTCTTGTCGCTGGTGGGCCTTGCCTTGCTTCCCGCCCTGGCCGCTCTGGTCTGGGGCGCGTTCGAGGCTGGCCGGACGCGGGAGATGGCGGCGCGCGATGATGCGCTTCGCCTGGCCAGGCTGGTCGCCGCCGATCATCAGCGGCTGGCCGACGGGGCCCGGCAGCTCCTGACGGTACTGGGCAACCTGCGGGCGGTGCGGACCCTCGACCAGGCGGAATGCCAGTCCTTCTTCCAGCGGATCATGGTGGACTTTCCCCGTTACGTCGTGGTGGCGACCGCGACCCTGGATGGGCAGGTCGTCTGCTCCGCGCAGCCCACGGCCCATGGCAACAATGTCGGCGACCGCGAGTACTTCGATCGGGCCGTGAGGGAGCGCGGGTTCGTGGCCGGCGGCTTCGTCCTGGGCAGGGCATCCGGACAGAGCAGCTTCCACTTCGCGCAACCCTATAGCGACAACCACGGCCGGATCGCGGGTGTGGTCCATGCTTCGGTCGGCCTGGACTGGCTTGCGGAACAGATCAGCCGCGTCCCTCTGCCGCCGGGCGCTATTCTTTCGATCATCGACCGGGACGGGACGCTGCTCGCGATCCGGCCCGGCCGCGTGCATAAGGTGGGGGAGCAGATCGAGGGGCCGGCGCGAAGCTTCCTCGAACGACGCTCCGAAGGCGTCGAGGAGGCGGTGGGCACGGATGGTGTCCGCCGGATCTATGCCTATGTCCCGGCCAATGTCAGCGGGACGCATCTGGTGGTCGTCGGGTTCGACCGCGCATCCATGTTTGTCGAGGCATCAAGGGTCCAGTGGCAGGGTGCGCTGGTCCTGCTTGGCACCACGCTCCTCGCGCTCGGCCTCACCGTGGTCGGCGCCCGCCGCCTCGTCGGACGACCGGTGGACCGCCTTCTCGCGGTGGCGGAGCGATGGCGCGCGGGCGACACCTCGGCCCGGCTCGGGGACAAGGGTGGACATTCCGAATTCGCCCGGCTCGCCGGCGCCTTCGACGCGATGGCAGAAGCGATGGAGGCCCGCGAGCAATCCCTCCGGGAGAGCGAGGCCGAGTTCCGGGCGATCTTCGAGACCGCGGCGGTCGGTGTCGCGCAAGCCGACCTGCGGCGCGGCCGCATCGAGAGGGTGAACCGGCGCCTTTGCGAGATCCTTGGGCGGGATGACGGTGATCTCGTCGGGCGTGGCCTGTCGGATCACGTGCACCCCGAAGATGCCGGAGGCTGCACGGAGAGGCTGGCGACATTGCAGGGCGTCGGCCAGAGCATCTCGACCTACCGGATCATCCGGGGCGATGGCACCGTGCGCTGGCTGAGCGTGTTCGCCTCCGTCTCCGAATGGTCGGAAGGAAAGCCCGTCCGCGCCGTTGCCGTCATGCAGGACGTCACCGGGCAGAGGCTCGGCGAGGAGGCCAATGCGCGGCTGGCTGCAATCGTCACCTCGGCCGCCGACGCGATCATCAGCCTGGGTGATGAGGGGCGGATCGTGACCTGGAACAGGGGAGCGGAAGCCCTGTTCGGTTTTTCGGAGGCGGAAGTGGCCGGCATGAAAGTCGACCTGCTGGTTCCGCCCGAGGACAAGGATGGTCCCTTATACCCACGCGCGCTGTCCGGGGAGACGATCCGTGACCGCGAGGCGGTGCGCCTGGCCAAGGGCGGCGAGAGGATTCCCGTCGCCATTTCCATGGCTCGCATGCTCGCGGCGGACGGCCGGGTGATCGGGGCCTCGATCATCCTCCGGGACCTTCGGGAACGCCGCGCGGCGGACCGGCACCAGCGCCTGCTGATGCGGGAGATCGACCACAGGGCCAGGAACGTGATGGCGGTCGTCCGGTCGCTCGTCCAGCTCTCGCCCAAGCATGATCCGGTGGCGTTCGGCCATGCGATCGAGGGGCGGATCTCCGCGATGGCCCGGGCGCACAGCCTGCTCGCGCGTGATCGGTGGGAAGGCGCGTCCCTGCGTGACCTCATTGAGGAGGAGCTGGGCGGCCGCGAGAACGGACAGGACGGCCCGAGACAGGCCGGGATCGATGGGCCCGGCGTGATCCTGAAGCCCGACACCGTTCAGCCGCTCTCCATGGTGCTGCATGAGCTGGTGACCAATTCGAGGAAATACGGTGCCTTGTCTCGCCGGGAAGGCAGGTTGGCCCTGAGCTGGTCCCTCGAAGCGGTTCCGGGCGAAGCGGGGCTGGGCATCATGATCGTCTGGGCCGAGCAGGGCGGGCCGCCAATCGAGGCGCCGCCGACGAGGAAGGGATTCGGGTCGCGCCTCATCGGGATCACCGTTCGCCATCAGCTACGCGGCACCGTGTCCCTGGATTGGCAACGCTCGGGTCTCGTGGCGCGGATCCGCGTCGGCGCCGGGTGTATCGCGGCCCTGGGGCCGTCGCTCGCCCCACCGCCCGCGGCCGCGCCGCCCGCTTCGCCGTCTCCAGCGGATGGCCTGCGCGGGGCGCGGGTGCTCCTCGCGGAGGATGAGGTGCTCGTCGCGATGGAGGCGGCCGAATCGCTCATCGCCGCCGGATGCCATGTGCTGGGGCCTGCCGCGACGCTCGACGAAGGCATCGCCCTCGCGGGACGGAACGGCAACATCGACGCCGCGATCCTGGACATGAACCTGGCCGGCCGGGATGTCGCTCCTCTCGCCAACATGCTCATCGCGCGCGGTGTGCCGGTCCTCTTCGCCACGGGTTACGGGGAGGCGCCGGCGGGCCACCCCGATGCACCGCTTCTGACGAAGCCCATCCCGCCGGAGGATCTTGTGGCGGCGGTGCAGCGCCTCGTCGAATCCGCGGAGGCTGCTGCGTGACGTTGCTGGGCCATTCCCGGGCCGGAATCGATGTCGGCCCTTCACATGTGTGGCGGGAAGGACGTATGAGCGCCGGCGTCATAGGCATGTTCGGATCAGCACCCGCGACGGCGCGGCAAGGCATTCCGATCAGCGAAAAAGGTGTGACTGTGTCGAAGAAGTTCCTTACCGATGTCATCCAGCAGTCGTCCGACATGACGGGCGTGGCCGCCGGGCGCCTGGCGGCCGAGATCATCGCGGCCATCAAGGCGCAGATCGTCGAGAACGGCCGCTTTTCGCTGCCCGACTTCGGCTCCTTCACGGTGCGCGAGACGCCGAAGCGCACGGCGCTGAACCCGCGCACCGGCGAGAAGGTTCCCGTGAAGGCCGGTGCCACGGTGAAGTTCAAGGCCGCTCCGTCGCTGAAGGTCGCGGCCTTCGCCGGCGCGAAGAAGGCCAAGCGGAAGGCCGCGAAGACCAAGGGCGAGTAAACTTCGCCAGCGGGCCGAGGCCATGCCCTCCCGCAGGGCTGGCGCGAAGCCCGCGCCACGGCCCCGTGCGCCTGAAACCTCCCTGTACCAGACTGTGAAAACGCAGCTGGAGGCATTGGGATACGAGGCGAAGGGCGAGATCTGCGGCTGCGACATCGTCGCGGTCCGCCCGGGCGAGCCGCCCTTCCTTGTCGTCACCGAGCTCAAGATGAGCTTCACCCTCGACCTGCTCCTGCAGGGCGTGGACCGTCTGGTGGCGGCTGATGAGGTCT
>DATCMG010000945.1:0-5467 GCA_036563555.1 Roseomonas sp.
AGCATGATCACGGAGGGGGAATCGCTGACTGAGGCCGCGCATGCCGCTGGATTCGCGGACTCCGCACATCTCAGCCGTAGCTTCCGCCGGATGTTCGGCCTCGCGCCCTCGTCGCTGCGCATTGAATAGCCCTTTCGTTCAAGTGCTTCACAAACCTTCCGCCTAAGTTCCGCCCGCCAAATCCGGCGAAGGAGGTTTCCATGAATTCCAGATGCAATTGCCAGCCGACCTGCACATGCGACCCTGACTGCCGCTGCGGTAGCCTTCCCCGCTCTTCCTGTGCTTGCGGGCCGTCCTGCAACTGTGGCGACAACTGCCAGTGTGGCACGGCGGGCCGCTGCGGCCCGGCATGCAAGTGCGGCACCGAGGCCTAGCGCCCCGTTCGGACTTGTGCGCGTGGCTTGGACGGCTCCTGCCGTCCTGCTGCGCTGCACCGTCCGCCGGCGGCCGTTTTCCGTTCAACTGTCGCGCGAAGGAACCTGTGCACGGGAAGAAGGACACCGGCCGTCAGGAAACCCCGACTTCCTCCTGGCGCCGCTTGTCCAGCTCCTCGCCATAGCGGCGCAGGACATGGCTGGCGGTCAGCAGGCCGAGCACCTTTCCGCCCTCCCTGCTGTCGATGACCGGCAGGGCCTCCGCCTCGGCTGCGTCGAAGGCGGCCATGGCTTCCTTCGCGTGCATGGCGGGTAGCAGGGCCCGGTCGGAATGGCGCAGCAGGGCAGCCACGGTCTCCACCTCGGGGTCGGCCGCCTGCGCCTCGGCCACGAGGATCACCCCGGCATAACGCCCGGTCTCGTCGAGAGCGATGACCCGCTCGGTGGAGCCCAGGGGGAAGTCACGGCGGAAGGCGGTCAGGCGTGTGTCGGCGCGCACGGTGCGGACATCCCGCCGCATCATCCGGCCGGCCGTCAGTTCCCTGAGCCAGCCGACATCATGGGCGGAGCGGATCGCCTCGCCCCGGAGATGGAAACGCCAGGTGGCGAAGGAATAGCCGAAGAGCCGCCGCACGACGATGCCGGACACGGCCACGGCGGTGAGCACCGCCCCGGCCACCTGGAAGTTCCCCGTAGTTTCCAGCGCCAGGAAGGTCATGGCCAGCGGGGCGCCGATCACGGCGGTGCCGAAGGCGCTCATCGCCACCACGGCGAGGAAAAGGGAATCCACGAGCAGCAGGCCGGAACTCATGATGCCGGCAGCGAAGATCTTGCCCAGCAGGGCGCCGAGGAGGAGGGACGCGAAGAACAACCCGCCGCGATAGCCCGCGCCGATCGACACTGCGGAGGCAAGGGCCTTCAGCAGCAGCAGGAGGAGCGCCGCCCGCACGGCCCCCTCGGTGTTGAAGGCGATATGCAGCGCGCCGTGCCCGGCCGAGAGCACACCCGGCGAGAGCAGGGCCAGCACGCCGACCACCAGCCCCCCCGAGGCTGGGCGCAGCCACCCCCAGGGCACGGCCCGCTTGATGGCCGCCTCGATGCCGCCGACGCTGCGCATCAGGCCGATGGCGGCCAGGGCGCAGATGACGCCGAGAAGCAGCGCCAGCGCATAGCCGTCCCAGCCCGGCGAGGCGACGCCACCGGGCTGGACCAGATAGGTCTGCCCCTGCAGCGCGCGCGAGACGAGGGTGGCCGCGACCGCGCTGGCGACCACGGGCGCGAGGCTCGCGATGGCATAGGTGCCGATCACCAGCTCGAAGGCGTAGAAGGAGCCGGTTAGCGGGGCGTCAAAGGCGGCGGCGATGGCCCCGGCCGCGCCACAGCCCACCAGCACCCGCAGGTCGCCCCGCCGCAGGCCGGCCAGGATACCGAGGCGCGAGGCCACGCCGCCAGCAACCTGGGTGTAGCCGGCCTCGAGCCCCACTGAGGCACCGAAGCCGTTGGAGAGAAGGTTCTGCGTCGCCACCACGGCGCCGTCCTGGAGGGCCATGCGACCGCCATGCAGCGCATTGGCCTCGATCGGGTCCACGGGTGCCCGGCGATGCCATCGTGCCAGGGCGAGGTTCAGCAGCCCGAGCAGGAGTCCGCCGATTGCGGGGAGGAGGAGGAAGCGCAGCGGCTCGCCGGCGTGGAACGTGCTGAGCCCATGTCCCTGCTCCGCGCCGAACAGGCTCGCCTGCATCCAATGCGCCACCCCACTCATCGCGGAGGCGACCAGGCCGCTTGCGACGCCAATCACGATCGCCAGGGCCACCAAGCCGGGCTCGGTACTGCGGATCCAGGCGCGGACCTGTCCAAGCCGGTCCGCGAGTGGGCGGAAGTGCCGCGGGAGTTCCGTCACGGGACCGCCTGGGCCCTGTTTGGGGATAGCATGTTCTGCGCGGGAAGGCTGTCAGGCATCCAGGCACTCCGGCCGGGGGAAACCCTGCGCTACGCCGATCGCCGCGGCCTTGGAAGAGGGGAGCCGCGTTCCCCGCTCCACGACGAGACATGCTGCGCGTCGGCTCGTCGGCCAGGACGACGGCAGGTCCCCATCAGGTGGTTGCTTGAGCCGGAGGCTCCCATGACGAAACCGAGCTCGCCCTTCTCCACGGACAGGGACACGCCGCGCAGGATCGGCATCTGGTCGGGGCCGACCTGGAAGGAGCGGGTGAAGTCCGTGAGCCGGAGCATCGATGCAGCCAAAACCCGTTCCGACTCCGATAGGCAGGGCCGGGCCAGCGCATGGCTCAGGGACCAGATGAGAGAAGGCCCGCGATACCCCGCCCCGCAGTGAGCAGCGCGACCAGCGCCAGGGTCGCCAGCGAAATCCTGCGATGCGCCCCGCCCGCCCGGCGGAACAGCGCCGCGCCGATCCGGGAACCGGCCAGCATCAGCGGCATCCCGGCCAGGATGAGCACCGCCTCCCGCTGGCCGATGGCCCCGATGGCCAGGAGGCTGGCGTTGGAGACGACGGCGGAGAAGAGGAAGAACACCATCAGGGACGAGCGCACCCGCGCCGGCTCAAGCGGCAGGGCGAGGTAATAGGCCAGGGCCGGCGGCCCCGGCATGGCGGCAAGCCCGTTGAACAGCCCGGACATGCCGCCCGCCGCCATGGTCGCCGCGGGATTTGGCAAGGTGCGGAAACCCACCCCCGAGACGAGGGCGAGCACAGCCGCCCCGCAGGCCGCTGACAGGGCCAGCCGGGCCCAATCCGCGGGCAGCCAGGCGAGAAGGAGCGTGCCGAAGGGCGAAGCGATAAGCGCACCAGCCGCCAGCCAGCGCACCGAAGGCCAGTGACAGAGCCGTGACGCCGAGCGCACATCCATCAGCCCACCAAGCAGTTGCAGCCCCGCCGCCAAGGCCACCGCCAGCAAGGGCGGAAGCGCCAGGCTGAGCAGCGGGACCGCGATGATGGCGAAGCCGAATCCCGTGAAGCCTCGGAAGATCGCGGAGAAGGCGACAATCGCCACTACCGGGCCGAGGGCGGCCAAGGAGGGCATGTCCGAGGGAATGGGAAGGCCTTCCGGCATAATTGCGCTCCGGGTGAGGGCCTGCGCTACGCCGATCCGGGCGCCGCCGGAAGAGGCTGCAAGCCGGCGCTGCCCTCTTCCGGCCAGGGGCGGCAGGGGCTAAGCCGCCGCCGTGCCGGACGAACTTAACCTTGCCAGACCGTCCGCCGGGCTGCCCTCCGGGCGTCCCGCCGAGCTGACGGTCATCGTGCCCTGCTACAATGAGGCCGCCAATGTCGCGCCCATGGTGGCGCGGCTGGACGCGGCGCTGCGCGGGATCGCCTGGGAGGTCGTTTTCGTCGATGACGACAGCCCGGACGACACGACGGCGCGCGTGCGGGAGATCGCGGCGCGCGATCCGCGCGTGCGAGGGATCCGGCGGATCGGGCGGCGCGGCCTGGCCTCGGCGGTAACGGAAGGGGCGCTCTCATCCTCCGCGAGTTTTGTCGCGGTGATCGACGGCGACCTGCAGCATGACGAGACGATCCTGCCTTCCATGCTGGAGGCGGTCCGCAGGGGCGCCGAGGTCGCGGTGGGCAGCCGCCATGCCGAAGGCGGCGAGGCCACGAATGGCTTCTCCGCTGGCCGTGCGAAGGTGAGCGATCTCGGCACGCGGCTGGCCGCGCTGCTGCTGCCAACGCCCGTGGGCGATCCGATGAGCGGCTTCTTCCTCATGCCGCGCGCCCTGTTCGATTCCATTGCCCCCCGGCTCTCCGCCCGGGGCTTCAAGATCCTGCTGGACCTGCTGCTCTCGGCCGGGCGGCCCTTGCGCGTGGCGGAGGTGCCCTACCGCTTCCGGCCCCGCACGGCAGGCGAGTCCAAGCTGGATGCCACGGTGCTGCTGGAGTTCCTCGGCCTGTTGCTGGACAAGGCGCTGGGTGGATGGCTGCCCTGGCGCTTCATCGCCTTCGCCGCAGTCGGCGCGATTGGCGTGATCGTCCACCTCGCCGTGCTCGGTATCATTTCCGGCGTGCCGGGAATGCATTTCGAGGCGGCGCAATGGACCGCGACCTTCGCCGCGATGACGGTCAACTTCCTGTTGAACAATCGCATCACCTATCGCGACATGCGGCTGCGCGGTGCGCGGCTCGTGCGCGGGCTGGTGTTGTTCTACGTGGTCTGCAGCATCGGGGCGGCGGCAAATGTGGGGATCGCCGGCCTGCTGGTGCAGGAGAAGCTGGCGGGCTGGGGCCTGGCCGGGGCGGCGGGGGCGCTGCTGACGGTGGTCTGGAACTACGCGGTCTCTTCCACCCTGGTATGGCGTGGACGGTGAACCCCTGGATCTTCGCGCTGCTGGGACTGACCGCATTGCGCCTCGGCGCCGCGGCCCTGCTGCCGCTCTCGCCGGACGAGGCCTATTACTGGGTGTGGGCACGCGACCTGCAGCCCGGCTATCTCGATCACCCGCCCATGGTGGCGCTGTGGATCGCGGCCGGCACGGCGCTGGCGGGGGATGGCGCCTTCGGCATCCGGCTACTCGGACCGATCGGGCTGGCGCTGGCCTCCCTCGCCCTGGCGGACGGGGCGGATGCGTTGCTGCCTCGGCAGCGGCCCGGCCGCTGGGCGGCGCTGCTGATGAATGCCATGCCGGTGACCAATGCCGGCGCGGTGCTGATGACACCGGACACGCCGCTTTTCGTGTTCTGGTGCCTGGCGCTCTGGGCCGTGGCGCGGCTGCACGCCTCCGGCAACGGACGCTGGTGGTTCGCGGTGGGCGCCTTCGCCGGCTGCGCGCTGGCGTCAAAATACACGGCGGTCCTGTTCGGCGCGGGGCTGGTATTCTGGCTGCTGGCTGAGCCCACGGCGCGGCGCTGGTGGCGGGACTGGCGGCTCTATGCGGGCGGCGCGCTTGCGTTGGGCCTCTTCATGCCGGTTGTCGCCTGGAACGCGACACATGGCTGGGCCTCCTTCGCCAAGCAGGGCGGGCGGGCCGGGGCGGGCAATGAGGTCGAGTTGCGCTTTCTCGGGGAACTGATCGGGGGGCAGCTCGGGCTGGCCTCGCCGGTGCTGTTCGTGCTCTGCGCGATCGGCGTGGCCGCCGCC
>DATCMG010000948.1:0-4399 GCA_036563555.1 Roseomonas sp.
TGATCTCCGGGGCGGCGATTTCATCCCAGTTCAGGCCACTGATGCGGCCGTCCACGCGCCCCAGCACCAACTCGCCGGTTTCGAACACCTTGCGCGCATGTTCGTCCATCACGGTCGCCGTGCGCTCGACGGCGGCCTTGCCCTCGCGCAGCACGTCCGCGCGGTTGTGCAGGGCGGCCGCGGTGAATAGCCCGGCCGGGCCGACCACGGAGGCCACCACGAGCAGCCGGTACAAATGGAGGGAGGGCATGGTCGCTGTTCCGAAGTGCGGGTAGGCCCAGAGATCATCCGGAGCGATATATCTACTGTCCGGCCTAAGCTCAGGAAACGCCAAAGTTGTCTTCTGGCGCCGATCCTTCAACCGCCGGTGGGCGGCTGGAACGACACCATGCAAAGCCGCGGATCCGCTCCCTGGGAGCGATCCAAATATCTTCGCCCGTAAGAAGGTAGGCCGACGCGGATAGCCTCTCTTTAAAGGCCAAACTTTGCGCTTACTGGATTCCTACCGCCTACCCCGAAGCGGCGAATCGTCGCCGGGCGGCTCTCAGCGAGGCTTCCCATCGCAATCCGGGTCAGGCCTGCGCCCCCGCCCTAGCCCCGCCGGTGCCCCGAGGCCGCCACCCCCGCATCCGGCGCCAACCTCGCCGCCAGCGGCGAGGCCAGCAGCGCCGGCAGTGCCGCCCCGATGAAGGCCACCGCGAAATCCGCCACCGCTGGCTCGGCCCGCCCCGCGATCGCCGCCGAAGCCGCCAGCCACCCCGCCCCCCAGGTCACGCCGAGCGCCATGAAAAGCTGCTGCGCCGTCGCCGAGATCGCCGTGGCCGAGGAAAGCTTCCCCGGCGGCACGTCCACATAGCCGAGCGAGTTCGAGGCGGTGAACTGCAGGCTCCGCGCCAGCCCGCCCCAGGCCAGCACCAGGAACACCGCCCAGAGCGGCCATGCCGGGGTGAAGGTCGCGCAGACCAGCAGCGACACCGCGACCATCACCGCGTTCCACATCAGCACGTTCCGGAACCCGAAGCGCCGCAGCGCGAAGCTCGTCATCGGCTTCATCGCGAAGGCCCCCAGCGCGGAAGCCAGCGTGATCAGCCCCGATGTCGTGGCCGAGGCCCCGAAGCCGAGCTGCAGGAACAGCGGCAGCAGGAAGGGAGACGCCCCCGCCCCCACCCGGAACAGGCTCCCCACCCCGACCGCCAGCCGGAAGGAGGGCACCGCGAACATCCCGAGATCCAGCGCCGGATTCGGCGCCCGCCGCGCCCAGCGCACCGCCAGCCAGGCCAGCCCCGCGCCGGCGGCGAAACCGCCCACCGCCAGCCAGGCCGGCACCACCCCGCGCCCGATCGTCTCCGCCCCGAACATCAGGCAGGCCAGGGCGGAGCCGATCAACGCCACCCCGATCAGGTCCAGCCTGGGCGGCCGCGCCTCGCGCTCGGCCGGGATGAAGCGCCAGATCGCCAGCAGCCCGACCGCCGCCACCGGCAGGTTGATCCAGAACACCGCCCGCCAGGACACCGTATCCGTCAGCAACCCACCCAAGGGCGGCCCCAGAATCGGCCCCAGCAGCGCCGGCATGGTCAGCCAGGTGGTCGCCCGCACCACCTCCTCGGGCCGCACCTGGCGCAGCAACAGCAGCCGCGCGACCGGCACCATCATCGCCCCGCCCAGCCCCTGCAGCACCCGCGCCGCCACCAGCTCCCCCAGGCCCCGCGACAACCCGCACAACCCCGAGGCCACGGCGAAGACCGCCATCGCCACCATGAAGACCCGCTTCGCCCCGAACCGGTCCGCCATCCAGCCGGAAAGCGGGATGAACACCGTCAGCGCCACGAGATAGGAGGTGATCGCCGCCGAAAGATGCAGCGGCTCCGCGCCCAGGTCCCGCGCCATGGCGGGCAGCGCGGTCGCGATCACGCTGGAATCCAGGTTCTGCATCAGCAGCGCCGAGGCCACGATCACCGCCGTCCGCCGCGCATTGGGCGGCGGGGTGGGTGCCGGCCCCTCCGGCACGCCCGAAACCCCCTCCGCCGCATCCAGCCCCGAAACCGCCACCGCCCCTCCAGCCCCGCCTCAGAAGCGGGGCCGCAGGATGCTCCCGCCCGCCCCGCACGCGAAGCCCCGCCCCCCGCGATCCCTTCGCCCCTTGCATTCCGGCCATGCCTTGCAACCACCCGGTCGGGCGCGCATTTTCGGGCGATGGACCAGTCTGCCGGCGAAGCGCGCCGCATCCCCCTCCACGCGCCCGAGGACTTTGAAGGCATGCGCCGCGCTGGACGTCTGGCGGCCGAGTGCCTGGACATGATCACCCCCCATGTCCGCCCCGGCGCGACCACGGGCGCGCTCGACCAGCTCTGCCACGACTTCATGCTCGCGCGCGGCGCGGTCCCCGCCACGCTCGGCTATCGCGGCTACACCAAGTCGTCCTGCATCAGCATCAACCATGTGGTCTGCCACGGCATCCCCGGCGACCGCGTGCTGGTGGAAGGCGACATCCTCAACATCGACGTCACGCCCCTGCTCGATGGCTGGCATGGCGACAGCTCGCGCATGTATGTCGCGGGCCAGCCCTCCACCAAGGCGCGGCTGCTGATGGACGTGACCTATGAGAGCCTGATGCGCGGCATCGCGGCCGTGAAGCCGGGCGCGACCCTCGGCGATATCGGCCACGCCATCCAGAGCTATGTCGAGAAGAACCGCTTCTCCGTCGTGCGCGACTTCTGCGGCCACGGCATCGGCCGCAAGTTCCACGCGCCGCCCAACATCCTGCATTTCGGCCGCCGCGGCGAAGGCCCGGTGCTCAAGCCCGGCATGTTCTTCACCATCGAGCCCATGGTGAATGCCGGCCGCTCCGAGGTGAAGGTGCTCGACGACGGCTGGACGGCCGTGACCCGCGACCGCAGCCTGTCCGCCCAGTTCGAGCACATGATCGGCGTCACCGAGACGGGCTGCGAGGTCTTCACCCTCTCCCCCGCCGGCCTTCACAAGCCGCCCTACGAGGCATGAACCTCCCGCCAAGACTGGTCGAGGGGTATCGCGGCTTCCGCCACACCCGTTTCCGGCGCGAGCGCGACCACTATGCGCGCCTCGCGGAATCCGGCCAGCAGCCCACCACCCTGATGATCGCCTGCGTCGACAGCCGCGTCGCCCCCGAGGTCGTCTTCGACGCCGATCCGGGCGAGATGATCGTGGTCCGCAACGTCGCCAACCTCGTGCCGCCCTACCAGCCCGATTCCAACTACCACGGCACCTCGGCCGCCATCGAATTCGCCGTCCGGCAGCTCAAGGTCCGCCACATCGTCGTCTGCGGCCACGCCACCTGCGGCGGCATCAACGCCTTCCGCCACAACACCCTGAACGGCGTCGATGCCTCCCAGGGCGATTTCGTCGCCCGTTGGATGGACCTGGTTGCCCCCGCCACGCGCCTGGCCCTGACCTGCGAGGGCGTGGACCCCCTCCAGGACCAGACGGCGATGGAGCTGGCCGCCATCCGCCAGTCCCTCATCAATCTCCGCACCTTCCCCTGGCTCCGGGCCCGCGAGGAGGCGGGCGACCTCGCCCTGCACGGCCTCTGGTTCGACGTCGCGGACGGAAGGCTCTGCGTGCTGGACGAGGCGAGCGGCGGCTTCACCCCGCTGAACGACGCACCGCTGGGTTAGCCTGCCGCAACCGGCGGCGGCCCCTCTCATAGCTCCAGCAAATCACACGCCGCAGTCATCGCCGAAAGATCCAGGACGAACGGGCTGTTGTTCCGGTCGAGCTTCGTCGAGAAGGATTCCCCGACCACCGTCGCGCCGCGCAACTTCAGCGGCTCGGGCAAGGCATCCAGGATCGACCGGTGATAATCGGGCGAGGTGAGGCTGAGAAGGCGCGTGCCCGGCTCGCAGAAGATCGTGTTGAACAGCCCTCCGCCATAAACGCCGGCAATGCACTCCGCCTCCCGGAAGAGCGCCACCTGCTCGGGCAGGGTGAAATCCTCGAGCGCCAGGGATTCGAAGCCGCGCGCCGCCAGGATCTCAAGAGCCTTGCTCTCGTTCAGCAGCTTGCGGAACCAGGATTTTTCGCCACGCCGATGAATGTAGATGCGCCGCCTTGCCTCGCGCCGGTCCCCCACCGCGCTTCGGACCGCCCGCAATGCCGCGTCATGCGTGAGCATGGGCGCCGAGGAAAGATAGATGCGCCGCGCGCACAGCGGCGTCTCCCAAAGGGACGGAACGATGACGATGTCCTCAGCGCCAATGCCGTAGAGGCCGAGCAGGGGGAGAAGCCGCTCGGCCACGGCCCTGGAGAGCAGCAAACGCGGCCGCGGCTCCGGAAACATGAGCCAGTAATGGATCTTCGGAAGGATCTCGAGAATGAAGTGGGTGTAGTTCGCATCGGGTCTGTAGGTCAGGTGGAACAGATC
>DATCMG010000949.1:0-2588 GCA_036563555.1 Roseomonas sp.
AGCATCTCGAGCTGGCCGATCTCAGCTGCCACCCGCTCCGAGGACTTGCCGTAGCGGTCGCGCCGCAGCGCCGCGAGCTGGACCTTGAGCTTCTCGATCTCGAACCCGGCGTTCAGCAGCAGCGCGTCACGCTCGGCCAGCGCCGCATCGCGCTCGGCGATGACGGCGTCGCGCTCCGCCAGCAGCGCGCGCAGGTGCGCGGCGTCGTCGGGAAATGCAGCGCTGTTGAGATCGGCGTCCACGCGCGAAGCGTCGCCGATCGCGCCGCGTCGCCTCAAATGAGGATGACGTTGTCCGACGACTTCTGGCCGTGCCGTCCAGGCCGGCTGCGCCCGTCGATGCCTTCGAGCAGCATGGAGAGCATTGCCGGTGTCAGAGAGACGACGCCGCTCGTCGCCTGCGGCCACACGAACTTGCCTTTCTCAAGCCTCTTGGCGATCAGCACCAGCCCCTGGCCGTCCCAGACCAAAATCTTGAGCAGGTCGCCGCGGCGCCCACGAAAGCAAAATACCGCACCGCTGTAGACATCCTGCGCGATCACGGTCTGCACTTGCGCGGCCAGGCCGTCGAACCCCTTTCTCATGTCAGTCGTGCCGCAGGCCAGATACACCCGCGTGCCGGGAGGCGGCCCGAACATCAGCGTCCACCGAGTTCGGCCAGCACCCCGCGGAGCACCGCCACGTCCACACAGCCGCTGGTGCGGACCGTGATGCCGGACGGCAATACAACCTCGATGACGCCAGGCTCCGACCCTGCGTCCTGGGCCGGCGCCTCAAGCCGCGGCATCTCCGGCGCCACTGCGACCGGCACGAAGCCGGACACCGCCGCCGCCAGCATTTCCTTGCGCCAGGTGTACAGCTGCCCGGTACTCACCCCGTTCCGGTCCGCAACCGCCTGCACGACCGCCCCAGCCGCGAGCGTCTCGCGCACCATTCGCAGCTTGTCCGCGTCCGGCCAGCTCCGCCGGCGAACCGGGCGCACCTGAACCTCTACACCCCGCTCCGCCCGCGCTCGGACCGAACCCTTCGGACCGTCGTAAAAGCGGCTTGCGAGTGGTTCCATCGTCTCGGCTTCGTCCGTCATGCCCGCAACTTCGGCAGGTAGACGGGGTCACCTCAAGGCCGCTCTGGGCTTACGCTTACGCATGGACATCTGTGGCGCCGACAGCACGATCCGCCCCGTGTTCGTCACCGGCCACGGGAAGTGGCCCCGTTCCAAGCGCTTCTGGAAAAGGCACAGGCCCTGCCCGTCGTGCCAGACGCATTTCACCAGCTGACCGCGGCGGCCCCGAAAGAGGTAGACGGCGCCCGAGAACGGATCATCGCCGAAGGTCGCCTACACGAGCGCGGCGAGCCCATCCATGCCGCGCCTCATATCCGTCACGCCGCAGGCAAGGTAGACGCGCGTGCCGGACGCGGGACCGATCACCGGCCCTCCAGCGCCGCGAGCACGCGGCGCAGCGCGGCCCCGTCCACGGCGGCATCGACCGCACGACGGCACCGCTCGGGAGCGTGATCTCGATCCCGCCGGGCCTGGATGTCGGTACAGGTGCGACCGGTGCGCTCGGGGCCGCGACAGCCGGCGGCGCGGCAGAAGGCCCCTCCGCTGCCACCGGAGGCAGTCGCGGCGCAGCCGATGCGGGCGCGATCCCCGCGAGGAGATCGCGCCGCCACGTGTAGAGCAGGTCCGTCCCGATCCCCGCCCGCTGCGCGACCCTCCTTGGCAACCACGCCGGGCTGCATCGCCTCCGCGACGATCCGCAACTTCTGTTCCGCGCTCCAGCGCCGACGCCGCTCCCCGCGCGTCACCACTTCCACGAACTCGGTCCGAGCACTCATACGATCACTCGTATGAGCACTCGCAGCCGTGCTCTCCACCAGGTCTCCGTCCACCGCACGCCCCCTCACCAGGAGAGCAAACCTCGGCGGCTCAGCCCCAACCCTCAACCATGGGAATCAGACGACGGATACGTTGCGCGTGCATCGGGCCCGTCTTGTGCAGGACTGGCTCGCCAGGCGTCGCGCGCAGATTGAAGTGTTCTACCTGCGTGCCTACAGCCCGGAACTGAACCCCGGCGAGGGCCTGAACGGCAGCCTGGAGCAGGCGGTCCCCCGCATGGCGCCGGCTCGCAGCCGCGAGGAACTCAAGCGCAACGTCGTTGGCCATATACGCAAGCTCTCAAAGCTGCCCGCAGTTGTGTCCGCAGCGCGAATGCGTTCGATGCTGATCCCGACATCCTTGGCCTTGCCGTACCACAACCGCCAGCGCAGGCGCTCGACCTCCTCAGCGATCAACGCATTCGCGACGGCGCGCTTCGGACCGACGGACGACAGAGCTCCGGCAACCTGCGTCAGGTGCTGCAGCCGCATGGCAACATGGAACCAGCCCAGGATCGGGAGCCCATCAATGCCGGCTTTGAGAAGAAGACGTCGCAGCCCGGGACATCCATCGGTGAACGCCGTCAGCGCCGTGCCCTCGGTGCGTCCGACCGCATCGAGGCTGCGGCGGATCAGCACAGCGGATTCCTTGCCGGTCTTGGCGACAGCGCCGAAGACCTGTCGCCGTCCGGTCGTCGTCTCGACATTGCC
>DATCMG010000950.1:0-5380 GCA_036563555.1 Roseomonas sp.
ATGTCCTCGCGGCGGAAGAACGCGCCGTGCGCCAAGACTATTCGGCCGAGGTGTAGCGCCATGGGACTTCTGGAATTCTCGGGGCTGCTGCTCCTGCTGCTGGTCATGTTGCTGGCGGGTGGGCTCTGGATCGCCATAAGCCTCGCCGTGGTCGGCTTCGTGGCCGTCAGCTTCGTGCACCCCCAGCCCGGCACCTATCTTGCCAGCGCCTTCTGGGAGGCGACGGGCTCCTGGACGTTGGCGGCGCTGCCGATGTTCGTCTGGATGGGCGAGATCCTGTTCCGCACCAAGCTATCCGAGGAGCTGTTCAACGGCCTGGCTCCCTGGGTGAGGCGCATTCCCGGGCGGCTGCTGCACGTCAACATCCTGGCCTGCGGCATCTTCGGCGCGGTGTCCGGCTCATCGGCCGCGACCTGCGCAACCATTTCCAAGATCGCGCTGCCGGAACTGAAGCGGCGTGGCTACGACGAGGATCTGTCGATCGGAAGCCTCGCCACATCGGGCACGCTCGGGATCCTGATCCCGCCCTCGATCATTATGGTGGTTTACGCGGTTGCCGCCAACGTCTCCGTCGTGCGCGTCTTCCTGGCGGGATGCGTGCCCGGACTCGTGGTGATGGCACTGTTCAGCCTCTACATCGCTGCCTGGGCGCTGATGAACCCGAGAAAGCAACCCGCGCCGGGGCCGTCCATGCCGCTCGCGGCGAAGCTGCGGCAATCGGCGCAACTCATCCCCTGCGCGCTTCTGATCCTGGCCGTGATCGGCTCGATGATCGGCGGCGTGGCGACGGCGACGGAAGCCGCCGCCTTCGGCGTGCTTGGTTCGCTGGTGCTTGCCGCGCTCACCCGCTGCCTGACCTGGCAGACCTTCCGCGACAGCCTCACCGGCGCCACGCGCATGTCCTGCATGATTATGTTCATCCTGGCCGGGGCCGCCTACCTGACCAAGGCCATGGCGCTGACCGGCATCCCCTCCGCCCTGGCCGCCGCCGTCGCCGCGCTGGAACTTGGTCCCTACGGGCTGATCGCCATGCTGACGGTGATCTACATCATCCTCGGCACGGCGCTGGACGGCGTGTCGATGATCGTCCTCACCACATCGATCGTCGTACCGATGGTGCAGCAGGCCGGCTTCGACCTCGTCTGGTTCGCCATCTTCATCGTGCTGCTGGTGGAGATCGCGCAGATCACGCCGCCCGTCGGCTTCAACCTTTTCGTGATGCAGGCGATGACAGGGCGCGAACTGACAGCGGTTGCCCGCGCTTCGCTGCCTTTCTTCGCGATGCTGGTGGTGACCGTGGTGCTCATCACGATCTGGCCGCCCATTGCGACCTGGCTGCCCGACCTGCTGCTGAATCGCTGAACCGGAACCGGAAAGCGCCGCCGGATGGTCCGGCGGCGCTCCCCGTCACGGATGGGTGATGGGCGGCGAACCGGCCACCGCCCGCGCGATCAGTTGACGGGGCGCAGCGTCCCGTCCGGGGCGCGCTCGAACACGCCGCCGCCGCCCATATAGGCTCCGTCGGGGTTGTTGGCGGCGCGGCGGTCGGCGCGCATCTGGCGGCGCGTCGCGCGGCTCTCGGAGCGCATGTGGCCGCGCTCGCGGGCCTGCATGGGCGGCCGGGCCATGTCGCTCCCCATGCTGCTCTGGCCGCTCATACCGCCCTGGCTGCTCATGCCACCCTGGCTGCTCATACCGCTCTGACCGCTCATGCCGCCCTGGCCACTCATGCCAGTCTGAGCCTGGGTGGTGGAGCCGGCAGCGACGAAGGCGGTGAGCGCGAAGGCGGCGGTGACCGCCGCAAATGTCCGGGACATGGGAGTCTCCTCATCTTTCGATCCAGTGGCCCCCGAGGGACCCTCATGGCGGATCAGGAGCGCAACGTGTCCGCCGTGCATCCGGTTTCGCCGGTGGGTCAGAAGGGAGCAACCCGGCCACCGCATCGCCGTTGCGGCAACCATGTGGCAATCCGTCAAAGCCTTCCTTCGCTCCTGGGGCCTGGTGGCCCTGGCCACCATCATAGGCCTGGTAATCGCCTGGCGCTTCGTATCACCGGCGCCTCCGGATACGGTGCGCTTCACCGCCACGGGCGATCAGCAGAGCGCCTACAACACCGCCGTGGACGAGTACGCGAAAGGGCTTGAGGCCGAGGGGTTCAAGGTCGAGCGCGTTCCGACCCAGGGGTCTGTCGACAATGTCCGGCTGCTCCGGGAAGGGCGCGTGGACCTGGCCCTGGTTCAGGGCGGCGTGCCTTCCGCGGTGGGGACCGAGCGCCTCGTGAGCCTCGGCCAGGTATTCTTCGAGCCCATTTGGTTCTTCATCCGTGCGGGGCAGGAGGGAGGTAGCCCGGTCCAGGCCCTGCGCGGGCAACGCGTGGCCGTGGGGCCGGAAGGCAGCGGAACCCGTATTCTCGCCCTCGCGATGCTGGAGGCGAATGGCCTCGGCGCCGATGCGATCCAGCCGGTGCCGCTTTTCGGCAACGAGGCCGCGGAGGCGCTCGTCAGCGGGCAGATCCAGGCAGCCATCCTCGTCGCGGCGCGTCCGACGGAGGCCATCAACCGGCTGATCCGGGCGGAGCGGATCAACCTGCTGAACTTCGGCAGCCGGGCGGATGCCTATGCCATTCACCTTCCCTTCCTGACGCCTGTTCGCCTGCCCCAGGCCAGCCTGAGCCTTGCCGAGGACCTGCCGCCGGCGGATGTGACGCTGATGGCCCCGGCCGCCTCGCTGATGGCGCGGGACGATCTCAACCCGCAGGTAGCCGCGCTCATGATGCGGATCCTGCGTGACACGCATAAGGGCCGGACCCTCTTCTCCGTCGAGGGCCGCTTCCCCTCCGGCCTTAACCATGAGGTGCCTCTGCAGGAGGACGCGGCGCGCTTCTACGAGAAGGGTGTCTCCTTCCTGCAGACCTATCTGCCCTTCTGGGTGGCCGTGACGGTGGAGCGCCTCTGGGTGCTGGTGATCCCGCTGGTGACGCTGCTGCTGCCCCTGATGCGGATCGCGCCCGCCATTTACACCTGGCAGATCGAACGGCAGCTCTGGGCCATCTACGACAAGGTCCGGAAGGTGGACGAGGAAGGCGCGAAGGGGCTTTCGATGCGCACCGCCGCGAAGCTTGATGCGCTGGACAAGGAGGCCTCCAACCTCAAGCTGCCTGACAGCTATGCCGACCGGATCTATCAGTTGCGGCGGCACATCGCCTGGCTGCGGGACCGGAAGACGGAGTTGGCCTGACAATGAAGCCGCCAATCGCAAAACCTGGCTGGGTCAGCGACTTCAGGGCCTTCATCGCCCGGGGCAACGTGATCGACCTCGCGGTCGGTGTGGTGATCGGGGCGGCCTTCACGACGATCGTCTCGAGCCTCGTGGAGGATCTGCTCAACCCGATCATCGGGCTTCTCGTCGGCGGGATCGATTTCTCCAACCTTTTCGTCGTCATCACCGGGGAGCGGGGGCCCTCGCTGGAAGCGACGCGGGAGTCGGGCGCCGCGGTCCTGGCGATCGGCAAGTTCATCAATGCCGTGATCAAGTTCGTCATCGTCGCCTTCGCGGTTTTCTGGATCGTGCGTCTGGTCGGCCGGCTCTATGCGCGGCCGGAGGAGGTGAAGGGGCCCACCCGCGACCAGTTGCTGCTTGAGGAGATCCGCGACGAGCTGCGCGCGGCGCGCAGGCCGCCAAGCCCGGCTGCCGCGCCGCGCGAGCAGCCCTGAAGGGGTCAGAAGGCCACATGCCCGAAGGCGGCATGCAGGATCGCGAAGAGCGCCCCGCCCGCCAGTGCGCCGACCACGGTGCCGTTGATCCGCACATATTGCAGGTCCCGCCCGACGCGCAGCTCGATCTTGTCCACCACCGTCGCCGTGTCCCATCCCGCGACGACCTCGGCAATGAAGCCCGAGATCCGGGTCTGCGCCGCCGGCAGCACGGTCAGCAGGGCATTTTCGATGCCCTGCTCCAGCCTCGCCCGGGCGGCGGGGTCCTGATCCAGCAACTCGCCGAGATTGGAGAGCAGGCCTGTCAGCAGCGTGACCGTCCGCCCGTCCGGCCGGGCCGCATCCGCCTCCAGCGCACCCCGCAGGCGTGCCCACGCGTCCATCAACCAGGCCGCGACGGCCGGATGGGCCAGGGCGCCCCGCAGGGCGGCGCCGATCGCCTCGGCCCGGGCGGGGTCGCTCTCCAGCTTGTCGATTTCGGCCTCCACCCAGGTCTGGAAGGCGGCGCGGAGCTCACTGTCATCCGGCTCCATCTTGTCCAGCTCGGCATTCAGGGCGGAGAGGACGCGGCGCGCGACGGCCGCGCCCGCCATCCAGCCGACCAGCGCCCCGCCCTCAGCCCGCACGCGCTGGGCGATGGCGGATTTGAGGCTTTCCTCCTTCGCGGCGACCAGAGCCTTGAGCTGGGAGAGGGCGAGGCCGAACACATCCTGGTGGCGCCCGCCCTGCACGAGCAGCCGCAGCGCCCGCGCCACCATCCGCGCGGCGGCGGGGCCGGAGACCATGCGTGGCAGCAGGCGCAGAAGCAGCCGGCGCGCGCGGCCATCCTCCAGGCTGCGGAGGATACGGGGCAGGCTGGCGGCGATGGCCTCGGCGGCGGGGCGGACGCTTTCCGGGTCGGACAGGAAGCGGCGGAGCAGGGCCGGGGCGTCGATCCTGCCGGCGACGCGGCGAATCTCGGCCTCGGTCAGGACGTGATTGGCCACGAAGCGGCCCAGGCCCTGGCCCAGCCGAGCCTTCTCGTTCGGGATGATGGCGGTATGGGGGATGGGCAGGCCAAGCGGGTGGCGGAACAGGGCCGTGACGGCGAACCAGTCCGCCAGGCCGCCCACCAGCCCCGCCTTGGCGGAAGCCTGGAGCAGGTCGGTCCAGTAGCCCGGCGGCAGGGCGTAGGAGCCGAGCGTGACCCCGGCCATGCCGGCCAGGAGGCCGGTCGCGAGGGTCTTGTGGCGGTTCAGGCGGTTGCGGAGTTCGGTTTCGTCGGAACGGGGTGGGGCAGGCGGGGGGGACATGTCCATCGTGGCGGGGAGAGTGGCGATCCGCGCGCGGCTTCTCCAGGGCCTGGGCGTTGAAGCGATCCATGTCGGAGCGTATGTTATGTCGTAACACCATGCCCCATCGCCGCTCCCCCATCGCCCTCTGGCGCCTGGACGATCCCCTGGACCTTTCGGCCGGTGCGCTGCCGCGCCTGGGTTGGGCCCTGGTCGTCTCGGCGCTGCTCTGGGGCGCCGTGTTCTGGGCGCTTTCGGCATGAGCGGCGCGATCCGGCTGCGCGACGTCACCCTGTCGCATGACCGCCACCCCGCCGTGCACCACCTTTCCGGTGAGTTCGCCGCGGGCAGCCTGACGGCCATCGTCGGGCCGAACGGGGCGGGCAAGACGACGCT
>DATCMG010000951.1:0-3806 GCA_036563555.1 Roseomonas sp.
TCGCCGGTCGAGGAATGGGGGCCCGCCATGGACTTTCTTGTTGCTCCGCTGGGGATGGTTTCGGACGAAAGCCCGAGCGAAGCCCTGAACACGGAAGAGGCGAAGGATTACTTCGTCGAGAAGAACGGCGTTCGCTTCGCCGGGACACATCTGATCATCGATCTGTGGGGGGCGACGAATCTCGACGATCCCGCGCATATCGACGAAGTGCTGCGCGAGGCGGCGATCGAGACGGGTGCAACGATTCTGCACGGGCACTTCCACCACTTCCAGCCGAATGGCGGGGTGAGCGGCGTGCTGGTGCTGGCCGAGAGCCATGTGTCGATCCACACCTGGCCCGAGAAGTCCTATGCGGCGCTGGATATCTTCGTCTGCGGGGTCTGCGATCCCTATCTGGCGATCCCGGTGCTGAAGCGCGGCTTCATGCCGGAGCGCGTGCAGCTAGCGGAACACCGCCGCGGCATGCAGGCCTGACACCAGGTCTTCACGAGACGTGACCGGGGGCGGACCCTAGGGTCCGCCCCCTTCTTCTGTCCGGAGGATTGCGATGACCACCGATTCCTGGGTCAACGAGACGCTCTACCCCGCCTGGGGCCAGCGCTTCCGCGTGGCACGCGAGCTGGCGCGGGTGAAGTCCGAGTTCCAGGACATCATGGTCTTCGAGTCGGAGACTCATGGCCGTGTCATGCTGCTCGATGGCGTCGTGCAGATCACCGAGATGGACGAGTTCGTCTATCAGGAGATGCTGACCCATGTGCCGCTGCTGGCGCATGGCGATGCGAAGCGCGTCCTGATCATCGGTGCCGGCGACGGCGGCGTGCTGCGCCGCGTGCTGGAGCACAAGAATGTCGAGAAGGCCGTGATGGTCGAGATCGACGGCGAGGTGATCCGGCTGGCCAAGGAGTTCATGCCCGGCATCGCCGGTGAAGCATGGAACGATCCGCGCGCCGAGGTGTTGGTGGCCGACGGCATCGATTATGTCCGCAAGGCGGCGGCCGGAAGCTTCGACGTGGTGATCGTCGACAGCACCGATCCGATCGGCGTGGGCGAGGTGCTGTTCACCGATGAGTTCTACGCCAATGCGGCACGCCTGCTCTCGGATCGCGGCTTGATCGTGAACCAGTGCGGCGTGCCCGCGATGCAGGCCGAGGAGTTGGCCGAGACCTCCGCCCGGCGCGGCAAGGTCTTCCCAGACATCTGGGCCTATGTCGCGGCGGTGCCGACCTATGTCGGCGGCTACATGACGCTGGGTTGGGCGGCGAAGGATGCCTCGATGCGCGCCGTGGGCGTGGAGGAAATCCGCGCAAGGGCGGAGAAGGCGGGAATTCTCGGCAAGACGGGTTACTGGACGCCGGAGATCCATGCTGGCGCCTTTCACCTGCCTCCCTATATCGCGAAGCACCTTCCGAAGAGGGGTTAAGCCGAAGAAGGACTGGGCGGCTTCGGCCGCCGCGCTCCACCGGTTCCCGTAATAGCCGCTGCCGGCCCTGCCTGATGGCGGGGCGCCCGGTGGGCGGATTGGGAACGCGGGGACGCGGCGGCCGCATTTCCTTCACTCCCGTCTAAGCTCGAGTTTGGCCATTCATGCGGCGTAGCAGAGAGCGTGGACGATGCTGTCGCGGAGGGCGGGGCAGAGTTTCTCTGGCCTTGATGGGTGCCCAGAGGCGGATGGTGCGAAGGCGCGTGACCCTGGACAACAGGACGGCTCCCTATTCGGCGCTGATGTGGTTGGTGCGGATCACCTTGCCCCAGCGGGCGGCCTCCCTGTGTTAGATGATCGGCCATGCGGGAGGGCGGGCCGCCCAGCGGCACCACCGCGGCCTCCCGCAGGCGCTGGCGCACGGTCGGGTCCTCCAGCGCCTTGTTAAAGGCGGCGTTGAGGGCGACGACGGTGCTTTCCGGCGTGGCGGTGGGGGCGAGGAAGTCGAACCAGCTGTCGATCTCCAGCCCCGGCAGGCCGGATTCACGGAAGGTGGGCACGTCCGGCAGCTCCGGAATGCGCTCGTTGGAGATGGCGGCGATGGGACGCACCGTGCCCGCGCGAATCTGCGGCAGGATGGAGGGCAGGTTGTCGAAGAAGACGTCGATCCGCCCGCCGATCAGGTCCGTGATGGCGGGCCCGCTGCCGCGATAGGGCACGTGAATCCAGTTGATCCCCAGAATCCCACGCAGCAGCTCCGGCGCCAGCTGGTTGGAGGCGCCAACACCGGAAGAACCGAAGGTGAGTGTGCCCGGCTTCGTCCGCGCCAGCGCGACCACCTCGGCCAGGGTCTTCGCAGCAGCGCGTTGCTGACGGACATGACGTTACGCACGGCACCCGCCAGGATCACCGGCGCGAAGCTGCGCTGCAGGTCGTAGCCGGGATTGGGGTAGAGGAAGGGGTTGGCCGCGCAGGTGCCGATGGTGCACTGGATCAGCGTCGTGCCGTCCGGCTGCGCCTGCCTTGTTCTCGACCACCGCGCCCGCTGGCAGGAAGGGCGTGGCGCCCACGGCCAAGATGCGCGCAACGATGTCGCTGGTGCCTTCGGGTGCGAAGGGAACGACGATCCGCACAGTGTGGTTCGGAAGCGGGCTCGGGCTCTGGGGCGAAGCGGGCGCAGGCCGAGAGGAAGCCGGCCAGAGCGGCGGCATAGGTGGCGCCGGCTCGGTGGGGCGGACGAGGTTGGCGCTCCGGCGTAGCAGCGGCTCGCCCAGCCGCGCCTCAAGCTCGCGCAGGCGCTTGCTGACGGCAGGCTAGGTGACGTTCAGCCGTGCGGCGGCGCTGAGGCTGCCTGTCTCGGCCACCAGCACGAAGGCGCGGAGGGAGGCGAGGGGGGCAAGTCGGCCGCCATATGTCAGCATAACTTGGTGTTGGGGTAGGACAAGCATTCCTCCCTCGCCAGGCGCCGCGGCCCGGGCGCATGCTTCGCCTCCCCGTGCGATGGGGCCGCCGGTGCCAGCCGGCGAGGAGGACACCGGGACAGATCCCGGGCCAGGAGGAATGCCCATGCGCCGCCGCGCCGCCCTGATGCTGCCTACCCTGGCCCTGCCGGCCCTGGTTCGCCCGGCCCATGCCCAGGACCGCTACCCGGACCGCCCTATCCGCCTGGTCATTCCCTTCGCCACTGGTGGCAGCAACGACGTGGTGGGCCGGCTGATCGCCGAGAGCATGGGGCAGCGGCTTGGCCAGACCTTCGTGGTGGAGAACCGCGGCGGTGCGGGCGGGCTGATCGGCAATGACCTGATCGCCAAGTCCAAGCCCGAAAGCTACGACCTGCTGCTGGCCGGCAGCGGCAGCTTCCTCATCAGCAGCCTGGTGCAGCCGCGCGTACCCTATAACGTGGCGACGGATTTCACGCCTGTTGGCTTCGTCGGCCAGGCGCCCAATGTCATCTGCCTTAACCCCTCCGTGCCCGCGAAGAGCATGCGCGAGCTCCAGGAGGTGGCGAAGAAAGCCAATCCACCGCTGACCTACGGCTCGCCCGGCGTCGGCACCACGGGCCATGCCCTGCCGGCGATGATCGCACTGACGCTCGGCATCGAAATGGAGCACGTGCCCTACCGCGGCACGGGGCCGGCGCTGACCGACGTGCTGGCCGGACGACTCAGCATGATTACCAACGCGCTGGCGCCGCTGAAGCCGCATATCGAATCCAGCGCGCTGAGGGCCATCGCCCTGGCCGCGCCCACCCGCTCCACAGTGATGCCCAACATCCCGACCACGGCGGAGCAAGGCTTCCCGCAGATCGTTTCCTCTACCTGGTACGGGATTGTCGGACCCAAGGACATGCCGGCGGATCGCGTGGCAAAGCTGCATGCGGCGCTAA
>DATCMG010000953.1:0-13367 GCA_036563555.1 Roseomonas sp.
CACGCTGAACTACATTCGCGCCGGAGCCACCGTGGTCAGCACGCGGGAATCCCTGCTGGACACGCTGGACGACGTGCAGCGCACCAGCCTGGACCCCTATGCGACGCTGCGCAGCGCCTACCGCCAGCAACGGGCGCGGGAGATCACCAATTCCGGCGGCACGCCGCCCGCTCCGCAGGGGCTGGGCACGGGACTCGGGAACAGCAGCCCAGCCTCGCCGCAGCCCTGACCCGCGCCGCCTGACCCCGGCGAAACCGTATGGCGGGGAACGGAACCGCGCCCGGGGCGTTGAGGCGGCAATGCCGACGCACCACTTGCGGCCCTGACAGCCCGGCGCACCGCGCCAGCCCCGCGCCGCCAAATAGAACGAGATACCCGAAGCGATGCCCAAACCAATGATTGCCCGACGCTCCCTCCTGGCCGCTGGCGCGGCGCTGGCCCTGGCACAGGCTACCCCCGCCTTCGCCCAACCGGTGGACACGAGCCGCGCCACGGCCTTCATCCAGGCCACGGGGCAGGAGCTGGTGGCGGCCATCAACAGCAATGCGCCGGTCGGGCAACGACGGGAGCAGGTGGCGGCCATCCTGCGCCGCGCCGTGGATGTGGAAGGCGTCGGGCGCTTCATCCTCGGCCGCTACTACCGGCAGGCGACGCCCGAGGAGCAGGCGCAATACATGCGGCTCTTCGAGGAGACGCTGATCCGCAATCTCTCGGCCCGCTTCGGCGAATACCAGGGGGTGCGCTTCGCTCTCGGCCGTAGCCAGCAGCGCACCGAGGACGACACGCTGGTGAATACGGTCATCGAGCGCCCGAACATGGCCCCCTTCTCGCTCGACTGGCGCGTGGGCGAGGTCGGCGGGCAGCCCCGGGTGGTGGACGTGATCGCGGAGGGCACCTCGCTGCGGTTGACGACGCGGAGCGAGTACTCGGCGGTGATCAACCGGAACGGCGGGCGCATCGCGGCGTTGCTGGATGCGATGCGGAACCAGGTAGCGCAGCTGGCGGCGCGCGAGGGGCGGTAGCCCCTACGGCGCCGGGCGAAGGCTTTCGATCGCGGCGAGGGTAGCTGCGGAAGGGTGCGGCGGGCGGGACTTGCCGGGCCGGCGTGCCGCCGCGTGTCTAGCGCAAGCTCTCGAAGACCAGCATGCGGTGTCCGGCATTCATGAATTCGCCGCCCGGCGTCATGCCGATATCCGTCATGACCGCGCAGGAGGACGTGTTGCTCTCCCGCGCGATGGCGATGATGCGGCGGAGGCCGGCGGCGTGGCCGAACTCCAGTGCCGCCTTCGCGGCCTCCCGCGCATAGCCCTGGCCCCTGAATTGCGGCCAGAGCGCGTAGCGCAGCGCGACGCCGCGACCATCCGGGCGCTCCATCAACCCGGCTATGCCAAGGAACTCGCCATCCTCCGTGCGATGCACGGCCCATGTGCCGTAGCCCCGCACCTCCCAAAAGTCGACGTCGTCCTCCAACTCCTCCTGGGTGCGCTCAGGGATCCGAACCCCGTGCAGCATCAGCCCGAAGACGGCCGGGTCCGCCTTCAGGGGAATGAGATCGGGAAGGTTCTCCTTCCCGACCGGCAGAAGCGTCAGCCGCGCGGTGCGGACGACGCGGGAGGTGACGAGATGGCCGGCAGGCTGCATCGCAGCCCTACCGTAAAAAGATCGTCATCATGACCCTCACCGGGGAAAAGATCGTCATCGTGACCCTCACCGGGTCAACGGACGATACTTGATCCGGTGCGGCTGGTCCGCCGCATTGCCCATGCGGCGCCGCTTGTCGGCCTCATAGGCCTGGTAGTTGCCCTCGAACCACTCGACATGGCTGTCGCCCTCGAAGGCGAGGATGTGGGTCGCCAGGCGGTCCAGGAACCAGCGGTCATGCGAGATGATCACCGCGCAGCCCGCGAAGTCGGTTAGCGCCTCCTCCAGCGCGCGGAGCGTGTCCACGTCGAGGTCGTTGGTCGGCTCGTCCAGCAGCAGCACGTTGTGCGGGTTCTTGAGCATCTTCGCGAGATGCACGCGGTTGCGCTCGCCGCCCGAGAGCACGCCGACGGGCTTCTGCTGGTCGCCGCCCTTGAAGTTGAAGGCGGCGCAATAGGCGCGCGAGGGCACCTGGCGCTTACCCATGGTGATCAGGTCCTGTCCGTCGGAGATTTCCTTCCAGACGGTGTTGTTGTCGTTCAGGCTGTCGCGGCTCTGATCGACATAGCCGAGCTGGACGGAATCACCCACCACCATGGTGCCGGAATCGGGCTTGTCTACGCCGGTGATCATCTTGAACAGCGTGGTCTTGCCTGCGCCGTTCGGGCCGATCACGCCGACGATGCCGCCGGGCGGCAGCTTGAAGGACAGGTCGTCGATCAGCAGGCGGTTGCCGAAGCCTTTCCGGATCTGGTCGGCCACGATAACCGTGTTGCCCAGGCGCGGCGCGGGCGGGATCTGGATCTCGGTGGGGTCTGGCGCCTTGTCGAGGCTCTTCTGCAGAAGCTCCTCATAGGCCTGGATGCGCGCCTTGCTCTTGGACTGGCGGGCGGCCGGGGAGCGGCCGATCCACTCCTGCTCCTCGGCGAGCTGGCGCTGGCGGGTGCTCTCCTCCTTCTCCTCCTGCTGGAGGCGCTTGCGCTTGGCGGCGAGGTAGGAGGAGTAGTTGCCCTCATAGGGGATGCCCCGGCCGCGATCGACCTCGAGGATCCAGTTGGTCACGTTGTCCAGGAAGTAGCGGTCATGGGTAACGATCAGCACCGCGCCCTCATATTCGCGCAGCGTCTTCTCCAGCCAGGACACGCTTTCGGCGTCCAGGTGGTTCGTCGGCTCGTCGAGCAGCAGCAGGTCGGGCTTCTCGAGCAGCAGCTTGCACAGCGCCACGCGGCGGCGCTCACCACCGGAGAGGTGGGTCACCGCGCTCTCGGCCGGCGGGCAGCGCAGGGCATCGAGGGCGATGTCCACCGTGCGGTCGAGGTCCCAGCCATTCGCGGCGTCGATCCGCTCCTGCAGCTCGGCCTGCTCGGCCAGCAGGGTGTTCATCTCGTCCTCGGACATCTCCTCGGCGAACTTCATGCTGATCTCGTTGAAGCGCTCGAGATCGGCGGTCAGGCTGCCGAAAGCGTCGCGGACGTTCTCGCCCACGGTCTTGGTGGGATCGAGATGCGGTTCCTGGGAGAGATAGCCGACGCGCGCGCCCTCGGCCGTCCAGGCCTCGCCGCCATACTCCTTGTCCTGCCCCGCCATGATCCGCATGAGCGTCGACTTGCCGGCGCCGTTGGGGCCGAGCACGCCGATCTTGGCGGTGGGGAGGAAGGAGAGGGTGATGCCCTTGAAGACCTCACGCCCGCCCGGGTAGGACTTGGTGAGATCCTTCATCACGTAGATGTACTGGTAGGCGGCCATGGTGGGGGCTCCGCTGGGCAAGGTGTGGGCGGGCGATTTGGTGCCGCCTTCTACCGGCGCGGCGGCCCCGCGCCAACCGCCCCTTCCTTGGAGCCGCCATGCAGGACCCGGTCCTCTTCGCCCTTGCGGTACTGCTGATCCTCGGCACGCCGGGGCCGACCAACACGCTGCTGGCGACGGCGGGCGGCACGGTCGGCTTCCGGCGGGCCCTGCCGCTCGTGCCGGCCGAGGCTGGGGGATACCTGATCGCCATCCTGACGATCGGACTGGCCCTGGGGCCAGTCCTGGCCTCGGCGCCCTGGGTCGCGGCCGGGCTGCGCCTGGCGGTGGGGGCCTATCTCGCCTGGCTGGCGGTCCGGCTTTGGCAAACGGGCGCGGTGGATCTTTCGGTGGCGCCGGTGACGCCGCGCCAGGTCTTCGTGACGACGCTCTTGAACCCGAAGGCCCTGGTTTTCGCCCTTGGCGTCATTCCCTTCGGCGCGGGCCCCTGGTGGCCCTATCTCGCGGGCTTCCTGGGGCTGCTCACCGGGGTGGCGCTGGGGTGGATCGCTCTCGGCGCCGCGCTCGGGCGGGCGGCCGGGACCATCGGGCGAGCCAGGCTGGTGCCACGCATCGGGGCGGCGGCGGTCGGTGCCTTCGCCTTGGTTCTGGTCCTCGGGCCGCTGCTGCGCTGAAGGGGGCACCCGGGCGGGAGCGCCCCGAACCACTCAGTCCGGGCGGCCCCGGCCGCGGCCATGGTCATCGCCGCCCCGGTCGGGCGGACCGCGACGCTCGTCCCGCCACTGCTCACGCCGTTCCTCGCGCCGCTCGCGCCATTCCCGGCGATCATCCCGCCAATCCGCCCGGCGGTCCGGCGGGCCTTCGCGCCAACCCGGGCCGCGGTCCGGGGGTGGACCGCCGCGCCAGCCCGGACCCGGATGGGGCGGCGGCTCACGCCAGGCCGCGCGTGGCGGCGGGCCACCCCAGCGGTCGCGCTCGGCGTACCAGGAACGGTCACGATAGTGGTCGCGCCAGTAGTCCCCAAAGCTGAAGGTCACGACCGGCAGACCGACACGCGGTGCGTATTGCGGCAGCGGCACGCGCCGCTCCTCATAGACATATTACAGGTAGTTGGCCGAAACCCAGCCGCGGACCTGGCCGAAACCGACATCGCACCAGCTATAGCCCTGCAGGCAGCCGAATATCTCGACCGGGGCGCCGGCCGGGACCACAGTGACCTGCGGATAGGTGATGCCGGGACCGGCGCGCAGGTTCACGGTGCCGGTGGCGAAGCCGGGCGCGGCGGAAGCCGGGCCAGCCAGGCCCAGGAGCAGGGCCGCCGCCGGAAGCAGGGCGTATCGCATCGGGGTGGTCTCCCGCTGTGGTGGGACATGAACGCCCGGTGGCGGAATGCGATGCGCCCTGGAATCAGGGCATTTCCACGGCACGCTTCCGCAACGGCCGGGCCAGGTTCTCACCGGCTGGCGTGAAGCCGAGGGCCTGGAGGAAGGCGGCGCCCGCCCCTTCCCCCTCTGGCGGCGCCGCCTCCAGCAGGTCGCAGCCGGCGGCGCGGGCTGCCTGGGCGCCGGCCTTGATCAGAAGGCGGCCGATGCCGTTTCGCCGCTCGTCCTCTGCAACCGCCAGCGCGGCGATCCGGGCCAGCGGGCGGTCGGCCACCAGGCTGGGATGCCAGTGCAGGGCGATCACGCCGATGGCCGCCCCGTTCCAGCCGGTGGCGACGAGCACGGCCGAGGCGGGGTCATGCGAGAGGGCATCGAGCCGCGTGGCCATTTGGCGCGCCGTTCCGCCGAGCAGTACGGCGAGATCCGCGGAATCAGCCGGCAGGGCGGCGCGGATCTCGACGCCGTATCGGGTTCCTGTTGCCATGCGCGCCTTTCCGGCCTTGCCTCCTGTCCTGCCGCGCCAAGCTTTGGCGGGGCGGACCTTCCGTCGGCAAATATGAGGATGACGTCATGAAGAAGCACGGTTCCGCCACCTGGCAGGGTGGCCTGAAGGATGGCCGGGGCACGATCTCGACCGAGAGCGGGGCGCTGGAAGCGCGCCCATACGGCTTCGCGATGCGGTTCGAAGGCGTGAAGGGCACCAATCCGGAGGAGCTGATCGGCGCGGCCCATGCCGGATGCTTCACCATGGCGCTGTCCAACATCCTCGGGCAGGCCGGGCTGACTGCGGAGCAAATGGAGACGAAGGCGGAGGTCACGCTCGACAAGGTGGGCGAGGGTTTCGAGATCACCAAAATCCATCTGATGCTGCGCGCCAAGGTGCCGGGAGCCGACGACGCGAAGTTCCAGGAGCTGGCGGCGAAGGCGAAGGCCAATTGCCCCGTCTCCAAGGTCCTGCGCGCCGAGATCACGCTGGACGCAACGCTGGGGGGCTGAAGCCCACCGCCTCGCGCCGCCTTTTCTTGACAGGCCGGCGCGGGCTCCGTCGCATGGGTCATCCGATCGCGAAGGGATGACCCATGACGACACGCCGCGCCCTTCTGGGCACTGCCGCCGCCGCAAGCCTGGTCCGCGGCGCGCCCGCCATCGCGCAGGGCGATGCGGCGCATACGCTGCGCTTTATCCCGCAGGCGGATGTCACGGTGCTCGATCCGCTCTCCACCACCTCATACGCCGTGCGGAATCACGGGCATATGTGCTGGGACACGCTCTACGGGCTGGATGCGGATTACCGGCCGCAGCCGCAGCTCGCTGAAGGGCATGTGGTGGAGGATGACGGGCGGCGCTGGACCTTTACCCTGCGCGACGGCCCGACCTTCCATGACGGGGAGAAGATCCGCGCCGCCGATGCGGTGGCCTCGGTCAAGCGCTGGATGGTGCGGGACACGCATGGACAGACCCTGGCCGCGCGCATGGACGATATCCGCGTCCTGGACGACCGGCGCTTCGAGATCCGGCTGAAGCGGCCCTTTGGCGTGATGCTCGATGCGCTGGGCAAGGCTTCTTCCTATCCCTGCTTCATCATGCCGGAGCGCTTCGCGAACACGCCGGCGCTCACCGCGCTGACGGAGATCGTGGGCTCCGGCCCCTATCGCTTCGTGGCGGAGGAGCGGCGGTCGGGCGCGCAGGTCGTCTATCGCAAATACGACCGCTACGTGCCGACGCCGGTGGGCACGCCGGGGGTGACCGCCGGCCCGAAGCTCGCGAATTTCGAGCGGATGGTGTGGCTCAACATCGCCGATCCCAGCACCGCCGGCGCCGCCCTGCAATCGGGCGAGGTGGATATGTGGGAGCGGATGCATAACGACCTGCGCCCGATCCTCGCGCGGCGGCGGGACGTTACGATCGACCGGATCGAGACGAGCGGCACGGTGGTGATGCTGCGCCCGAACCACCTGCACCCGCCCTTCGACGATCCCGCGGTGCGCCGCGCCGTCTGGCCGGCCCTGGCGCAGTCGGATTTCATGCAGGCGATCATGGGGAGTGACCGCTCCCTCTGGCGCGACGGGGTGGGACCTTTCCCGCCCGGCACGGCGCTGGCCTCGGATGAGGGGCTCTCGGTCCTGACCTCCCCGCGCGACATGACGGCGGCACGGGCGGCGCTGGCGGCCACGGGCAAGGCGGGCGCGAAGGTCGTGATGCTGGATCCCGCGGACCAGCCGAACAACAACGCGCTGACACTCGTCGCCATCGACATGATGCGGAAGATGGGATTCGAGGTGGAGGACGCCGTCTCGGACTGGGGCAGCATGCTGCAGCGGCGCGGCAACAAGGCACCGCCGGCCCAGGGCGGCTGGAACGCGGTGGTGGTGCTGTTCGGCGGCGACGACCTGTCCAACCCCGGTGGCCATCCTCTGCTGCGCGCCAATGGCCAGGATGCCTGGTTCGGCTGGCCGAGCAGCGCGCGGCTGGAGGCGCTGCGGGACGAGTGGCTGGAGGCGCCGGACGCCGAGGCGCAGAAGCGGGTCGGGCGCGCCATCCAGACCCAGTTCTTCCAGGACGTGCCCTATTGGCCGCTCGGCCAGTATTTCATCGATTGCGCCTATCGCCGCGGCATGACGGTGGAGCGCCGGGGCATGACCCTGCCGCTGAACGTGAAGCGGGGGGCCTGATCCGGGGCCCCTCCCCCCTTGCCCATCCCTGTCCCGGCTTCGATCTTGGCCGGGACAGGAGATTCGACCATGGACCTTGCCCCCTTCCCCGCCTCGCTTTCCCCCGCCCTGCCCTCCGGCGATGCCCGTCTCGACAAGCTGGCGGAGCTGGCCGTGAAGGTGGGGCTGGGCCTCGTGCCGGGGCAGGAACTGGTGATGACCTCCCCGATCGAGGCGCTGCCGCTCGCCCGGCTGATCACCGAGCACGCCTACAAGGCCGGCGCCTCGCTGGTGACGACCCTGTTCTCGGATGAGAGGTCCGCCCTGCTGCGCTACCAGCACGCGCGGGATGAAAGCTTCGACGCGGCCCCGGCCTGGCTGTTCGAGGGCATGGCCGCGGCCTTCCGGGGTGGCGCGGCGCGGCTGGCGATCGTGGGCGCCGATCCATCCCTGTTGTCGGAGCAGGATCCGGGCAAGGTGGCGCGGGCGAACAAGGCGCAGTCCAAGGCCTATCGCCCGGCGCTGGACCTGATCGCGGACAGCTATATCAACTGGACCCTCGTGCCCTTCGCGCATCCGGCCTGGGCGCAGGCCGTGTTCCCCGGCGAGACGGCCGAGGCGGCGGTGAAGAAGCTGTGGGACGCGATCTATTCCATCGCCCGCGTGGAGGCGCCCGATCCCATCGCCGCCTGGGCCGCCCACAACGCGAATCTGAAGGCGCGGCAGGACAAGCTGAACCACCAGCGCTTCCATTCCCTGCATTTCCGCGGGCCGGGCACGGACCTGATCGTCGGGCTGGCCGATGGGCATGCCTGGATGGGCGGGGCGAGCCACGCGAAGAACGGCGTCTATGGCAATCCGAACATCCCGACGGAGGAGGTCTTCACCACCCCGCACCGGGCGCGGACGCAGGGCGTGGTCTCGGCCACCAAGCCGCTCTCGCACCAGGGCACGCTGATCGAGGGCATCCGCGTGCGGTTCGAGGACGGCGCGATCGTCGAGGCCCATGCGACGCGCGGCCAGGCGGTGCTGGAGCAGATGATCTCCACCGATGCCGGGGCGCGGCAGCTCGGCGAGGTGGCGCTGGTGCCCAGCTCCAACCCGATCGCGAAGAGCGGAATCCTGTTCCTGAACACGCTGTTCGACGAGAACGCGGCCAGCCACATCGCGCTCGGCCAAGCTTATAGCAAGTGCTTCGTTGCCGAGTTCTCGGAGGATGAGCTGGTTCAGCGCGGCGCGAACCGCAGCCTGATCCATGTGGACTGGATGATCGGCTCGCCGGAGGTGGAGGTGGACGGCCTGGACGAGGCCGGGCGCGCCACGCCGGTGATGCGCGGTGGAGAATGGGTGGAATAGCCGCCCGCATCGGGGTGGGGTGCAAACACGCCCCGCCCCAGGCGTTGCACTCCCCGAGCAGGCCAAGCCCGCCATGCCCGGACGGGAGTTCATATGGATGAGCAAAAAGAAGGACGAAGCCGCGAAGGGGAAGAACGAGGCCACGAAAGACGAGACCGGCAAGTCCGGCGACCCGATGCTGAACCAGACCCTGGTGACGGGCAATCCGGTGAGCTTCCAGACCTCCAAGCCAGGCAACCAGAATGATTACGAGCCCGGGCAGCCCGTCCGGGAGTCAAATGACCCTGAAGGGCATGCGGGCAATAAGGGCCCTTATTAGCTGCCCTGCCCGGGACCGGGCTCCGTTCCAGCCATAAGCTGTCGGGCAGGCATGTCAGCCTGTCTTTGAAAGGTCTCGCCCGCACATGCTTCGCCACGATGCGTGACGGAGGCGCCGCGAAGGCGTAAGGGCGATCCATGCGCCGCTTGCGGATCGGCCTCGCGCGCCTCCTCGCTCTGCTGCTGATGTTCCAAGGGGCGTCGGCCATGGAGCCGCATGCCCGCGCCCTGGCCGCCCTGGGCAGCGCCATGGTGGTGGAGCTGTGCAGCGCCCACGGCTCCCGCACCGTGCTGGTAGGCGAGGACGGCCAGCCGCTGGGCCATGAGGAGGCGCCGGATTGCTGCGCTCCCTGCCTGGTGCCCATGGCCGCTCTGCCGCCCGCCTCGGCGTTGCCGCCCCGGGCGCTTAGCTTCGAGCTGGTGGTCGCCTCGCTGGGGCGGCCGGGCCTGCCGCCGCTGCCACCCCGCGCTCCGCCGCAGCTTCCACGCGCCCCGCCAACCGCCTGATCCGTCTCCCCTCCTTCACAACAAGGGCGCCTCTCGCGCCCGTTCCGGGATTCGATCAGATCATGACCATTCATCGTCGCGCCGTGGCCAGACTGGCCGCGCTGGGCACCTTCGCCCTCATCCCCCCCCTCGCCGCGCAACAGCCCGGCATCACCGTCGAACAGCCCTGGGCACGCGCTGCCCTGCAGGGCGGCACCGGGGGCGCTTTCCTGACCATCCGCAACGCGGGAACCCAGCCGGACCGGCTGATTTCCGCCTCCACCCCCCTCGCCCGCGCCACCGAGATCCATGAGACGGTGCGAGAGGGCGATGTGATGCGGATGCGGCCGGCCGCCGCCATTGATGTGCCGGCCGGTGGCAGCGCCACGCTGCAACCCGGCGGGGCGCATGTGATGATGGTGGGGCTGGCCCAGGCGCTGCGCCCGGGCACCACCCTGCCGCTCAGCCTCATCTTCGAGCGTGCCGGCACGGTTGAGGTGCGGGTGGCAGTGCAGGCCGCCGGCGCCGCCGCGCCCGCAGCGTCGCATGACCACCACTGAGCGGGGGCGGATCATGGGCTCTCATTCCAGGGCGATCGCGGCCGCCCTCCTTGTGCTGACGGCCGCCTCTCCGGCCAGCGCGCATATCACGCTCGACCGTGCCGAGATTCCGGCGGACAGCACGGTCCGCCTCGCGCTGCGCGTGGGCCATGGCTGCCAGGGCGCGGCCACCACGGGCATTCGCGTGACGGTTCCGCCCGAGCTGCGCGGGGCGCGGCCGATGCCGCATCCAGGCTGGACGTTGAGCATCGGCGGCAAGGCACCGGCGGAACATGGTGCGCATGCAGGCCACGGCGCCCATATGGCGGCCGCCCACGGGTCGGGCCACCAGTCCGCCCCTGCGGCAGGGGAGATCGCCTGGACCGACGGCCGGCTGGATGATGTATTCTTCGACGAGTTCGTCCTGCTGATCCGCACCCCGGCCGAGCCAGGCACCGTGATCGCCCTCCCCATCCTGCAGGAATGCGAGGGTGGCGTCGTGATGCGCTGGACGGAGCGAGCCTCGGCGCAGGGGGAGCGGGTGGCAAATCCGGCACCCCTGCTGCGGGTGGTGCCGGGGCGGTAGTTTCCCGGTGGCGCCAGGGGCAAGGCCTCTGGCGCCGCACCTTGCCAATGCCCCTCGATCGTGTCGATCCTGCGCCACGCCGCCCAGACGGCAACGGAGGGGATCGCCAGGATATGCAGGTCTTGCGCCTCTCCGATATCCAACCCGCCCGCCGTGGCGGACTGCCAGGAGAGTGTCCCGCATGACCATCGGACTTCGCATCGCGGAGACGCGCCCCGACGCCGACGCCGCCCTGATCGCCCGCGCGGCGAAGTTGCCGGTGGCCAATATCGGCGACGTGATGAACCGGCTGCAGTCGATGCGCGGCGGCTTCCTGGCCTATGGCGGGCGCCGGGCCTATGTCGGCGCAGCGCTGACGGTAAAGGCGCGGCCCGGCGACAACCTCTTCCTGCACCGCGCGATGGACCTAGCCCGGCCAGGCGAGGTGATCGTCTGCGACGGCGGCGGCGACCTGAACATCGCCCTGGCGGGTGACCTGATGATCGGCCATGCCGAGAAGCGCGGCGTCGGCGCCATCGTGATCGACGGCGCGGTGCGCGACCTGGATGGCATCCGCAAGATGGATATCGGCGTCTGGGCGCGCGGCGCGAATCCGTCCGGCCCCTACAAGGACGGGCCCGGCGAGATCGGCTATCCCGTGGCCTGCGGTGGGCAGGTTGTGATGCCGGGCGACCTGATCGCGGCCGATGAGGACGGCGTGGTCGTGATTCCGCGCGCGGAAGCCGCCGAGGTGATCGCCGCCGCCGAAAAGCACGCCGCGAAGGAGGCCGAGACCACCGCCGCGATCCATGGCGGCGGCTGGGTGCGCGGCTGGGTGGAAGAAACGCTCGCCGGCAAGGGCGTGCTCGTCACCCGATGAGGCAGGTTCCGGCGGAGCGCGTCCGGCGGCAGATCCTGGGCGTGCTGCACGCCTGGGGCATGCCGGAGGACCTGGCGGCCACCACCGCCGAGGCGATGGTGGAGACCGACCTGATGGGCATCGACAGCCACGGGCTGTCGATGCTGATGATGTACGAAACCTTCCGGAACAACGGCCAGCTCGACCTTTCCGCGCGGCCGCGCGTGGTGCTGGATGCGCCAGCCACCGCACTGGTGGATGGCGGCGCCAATCTCGGTCATCCCAACGCGGATTTCGCGATGCGGCTGGCGGTGGAGAAGGCTCGCGCGGCGGGAATCGGCGCGGTGGGCGTGCGAAACTCGCACCACTTCGGCGCGGCGGGGCATTACGCGCGCCTCGCCTCTTCCGCCGGCGTCATCGGCTTCATCACCAGCTCCGCCCGCACGGTACTGATGGTGCCGACGCGCGGCACGCTGCCGCTGCTGGGTGCGAATCCCATCGCCTTCGCGGCGCCTGCACTGCGGAACAGGCCCTTCGTGCTGGACATCTCCTCCACCACCGTCGCGGCCAACAAGGTGAAGGTCTACGACCTGAACGGGAAGCCGATCCCCGAGGGCTGGGTGGTGGACGAAGCCGGGCGCCCCATCACCGATTCTGCCAGGGCAATGGAGGTTATCTTCAAGGAGCCCGGCGGCGGCGTAACGCCACTGGGCGGCGCGGAGGTGACGGGCGGGCACAAGGGCTACGGCCTGGGCGCGATGGTGCAGATCCTCTCGGCCACGCTGACGGGCGCGGCATTTGGACCGATCCGCAATCCGCAGCGCAAGCCCGGCGATCCTGATGATGTCGGCCATTTCTTCCTGGCGATCGATCCGCGCGCCTTCCGGCCGGAAGGCGGGTTCGAGGAGGATCTGGATGCGATGATCGACGTGCTGCACGAGACGCCACCCGCCGATCCCGCGAAGCCTGTTCGCGTGGCGGGCGATCCGGAGGCGGAGGAACGCGAGCGGCGGCTGGCTGGGGGCATTCCCGTGCCGCCCGCGCTGGAGACGCATATCCGCGACATCTGCCGGAGATCGGGCGCGCGTTACGAACTCAGCGATGACTGAGACATCGGGAACAGGGAGGAAGATCGACATGGTGCGGATCAACCGCCGGAATTTTCTCGGCGCGGCGGGCGCGGCGGGCGCGGCGCTCGCCTGTCCCGCCTATGCGCAGCAGATCGGCCCGTGGCAGCCGACGCGGCCCATCCAGCTCAATGTCGGCTTCGCGCCGGGTGGCGGCAGCGACATCATCGCGCGCACCATCGCCGAGGCCTGCGCGCCGCTGATCCCCGTTCCCATGGTGGTGGTGAACCGCCCCGGCGCGGGCGGCGCGCTGGCGGCCGAGTTCGTGGCGCGCGCGGCGCCGGACGGGCACACGCTGGTCATGCATGGCGGCAGCGAGAGCACCTCGCTCCCCGCGCATCGCGAGGTGCCCTATGATCCCAAGACCTCCTTCCGCGCGGTGATCCGGCTGACGCGGAACGGGCATATCCTTTCCTGCAAGGGCGGGGATTCACCGCGCTTCAAGGATCTGGCGGCGGCGACCGCGGCGGCGAAGGCGGACCCGGGCGGGCTGGCGCATGGATCGTCGGGTGTCGGGTCGTTGTCCCATTCCATTTTCATCCTGCTGGAGCGCGCGGCCAACGTGCAGTTCCTGCATGTGCCCTACACCGGCGGCGGGCCGGCGCTGCAGGCGCTGCTGGCCGGGCAGACGCAGTTGAACGTGAACGCGACGGACGAGCTGGGCACGCAGGTCAGCTCCGGCGCTCTGAAGGCGCTC
>DATCMG010000954.1:0-4021 GCA_036563555.1 Roseomonas sp.
TGCATCGCCGCACCCTGATGAAGGCTACGGGCGCCGGCCTGGTCGCCCCGTCCCTGGTCCGGGCACAATCGGCCTCGACCCTGCGCTTCACGCCGCAGCAGGATGTGGTGACGCTCGACCCCGTCACCACCACCGCCTACGCCACCCGCAACCATGGATACATGGTCTTCGACACGCTCTACGGGATGGACGGCTCCTTCCAGGCCACGCCGCAGATGGTGGACGGCCACCGCGTGGAGGATGACGGCAAGCGCTGGGACCTGACCCTGCGCGAGGGCCTGCGCTGGCATGATGGCGAGAAGGTCCTGGCGCGTGACTGCGTCGCCAGCCTCAACCGCTGGGCCAAGCGCGACCCCTTCGGCGCCATCCTGATGGCCACGACGGACGAGCTTTCCGCCCCCGACGACCGCACCATCCGCTTCCGCCTGAAGCGCCCCTTCCCGCTGCTTCCGATCGCGCTCGGCAAGGCCTCGGTGCCGGTCTGCGCCATGATGCCGGAGCGGCTGGCCAACACCGACCCGTTCCGGCAGGTCACGGAGCTGATCGGCAGCGGCCCCTTCCGCTTCAAGGCGGATGAGCGCGTCCCGGGTTCGCTGAACGTCTACACGAAGTTCGAGGGCTATGTGCCGCGCAAGGATGGCGCGCCTTCCTGGACCTCGGGGCCAAAGGTCGTGCATTTCGACCGGGTGGAATGGCGCGTGATGCCGGATCCCTCCACCGCCACCTCCGCCCTGATCGCCGGCGAGGCCGACTGGCAGGAATACGCTTATCACGACCAGCTCGAACTGATGCGGCGCTCCCGCAACGTGAAGGTCCAGGTGCTCGACCCGACCGGATTCGTCGGCATGATGCAGGTGAACCACCTGCAGCCACCGTTTAACAACCCCGCGATCCGCCGCGCGCTCTGGGGCGCGATCGACCAGACCTCCACCATGCAGGCCCTGGTCGGCCCGCAGGAAACCGGGCTGTACCATGTGCCGCTCGGCTTCTTCTGCCCCAACACGCCCATGGCATCCGACACCGGCCTGGCCCCGCTGACGGGGCCGCGCGACATGGCGAAGGTGAAGGCGGCGCTGCACGAAGCCGGCTATCGTGGGGAGCCCGTGCTGCTGATGGTGCCTTCGACCGCCATGGGCTCCTTCACCATGGGCACGGTCGCGGCCGACACGCTCAAGCAGGCCGGCATGAATGTCGAGGTCTACTCCGTCGAGTTCAACGCCATGCTGCAGCGGCGAAACCGCAAGGGCCCCGTGGCGGATGGCGGCTGGAGCGCCTTCATCACGACCTGGGCCGGCATGGATTGGCTGAACCCTGCCGTCCATATCGCGCTGCGCGGCGCCGGAGAGGCGGGCTATGCGGGCTGGGGCACCATCCCACGCATCGAGGAATTGCGGCAGGACTGGCTCCGCGCGCCCGACCAGGCCGCGCAGCAAGCCATCTGCCGCGACATCCAGGCCGAGGCCATGCGGGAGGTGCCCTACTATCCGCTCGGCCAGTATCTCCAGCCCACGGCCTTCCGCACCAGCATTACCGGCGTGCTGGACGGCTTTGCCACCTTCTGGAACGTCCGCCGGACCTGATGGAGCGGCGCCGGCCGGTCATCCCGGCCGGCGCCGTTTCTGGTCAGGCCTTGGCGGCCGCAGCGCGGATCTGCGTCACGGTCTGGCGGTTGGTGATCTGCTCCGGGCTCATCCGCACCTCGATCACCGCCGGCTTGCCGCTGGCGCGCGCGCGGCGGAAGGCCGGCACCAGCTCATCGGTCGCCACCACCACCTCGCCATGCCCGCCGAACGCCTCGATGAACCTGGCGAAGTCGGGATTGGTGAGCTGCGTGCCGGAGACACGGCCGGGATAGTGCCGCTCCTGATACATGCGGATCGTGCCGTACTGGCCGTTGTTCACCACGATCACGATTGGCGCGACCTCCGACTGGAAGGCCGTCGCGATCTCCTGCCCCGTCATCAGGAAGCCGCCATCGCCGACGAAGCTCAGCACGCAGCGCCCGCGATAGGTGATTGCGGCGCCGAGGCCCGCCGGCACGGAATAGCCCATGGCGCCGTTCGTCGGCCCAAGGAACTCCTGCCCCTCGCGCACCGACATGAAGCGCTGCGGCCAGGTGGCGAAGTTGCCGGCATCCACGGTGAAGATCGTGTTCTCCGGCAGCTCCGCCTCCAACGCCTGCAGCGCGCGGGCGAAGTTCAGCGGCCCCTCATAGTCCGGCGCGGCCACGCTTGCCTCTCGCCCGGCGCGCAGCTTGCGGGTCCAATCACCCCAGGGGCGCGGCTTGCCGGGCGCGGCGTCCCGCAAGGCCAGCGCGAAGGCATTGAGGTCCGAAGTGATGCCGAGAAGTGGCCGGAACACGCGGCCGATCTCGGCCGGATCCGGAAGCACATGCACGATCGGGCTCGTCTGCCCGGCGGGGAAAAGGGTGTAACCCTGGCTGGTCGCCTCGCCGAGGCGGCTACCGATGGCGATGACAAGGTCCGATTCCTTCACCCGGGCGACGAGGCCGGGATCGGAGCCCACACCCAGATCCCCCACGAAATTCGGGGAGGTGCCGTCGAACAGGCCGAGGCGGCGGAAGCCCACGGCCACCGGCAGGTCATGCGCCAGGGCGAAATCGCGGATCGCCGCCTTGCCTTCGGCCGACCAGCCGGTGCCGCCCAGCACCATCACCGGGCGCTGCGCCCCATCCAGCATTTCCAGCAGGCGCGGAATGGCGCCCGGCGCAGGATGTGCGGGAAGTGCCGGTACGGGGCCGATATCCGCCACCTCCACCACCGCCTTCTGCATTTCCTCGCTGATCGCCACCACCACCGGGCCTGGCCGGCCGCTGGTCGCGACATCGAAGGCGCGGGCCATCAGCTCGGGGATGCGCGCGGCGTCGTCGATCTGCGTCACCCACTTCGCCAGGGGCGAGAACATCCGGCGGTAATCCACCTCCTGGAAGGTGTCGCGATCGGTCTCGGAGAAGGGAATCTGGCCGACGATCAGCACCAGCGGCGTGCTGTCCTGCATCGCCACATGCACGCCGATGCTGGCATGACAGGCGCCGGGGCCGCGCGTGACGATGGCCACGCCCGGCTTGCCCGTCAGCTTCCCATGCGCCTCGGCCATGTGGACCGCGCCCGCCTCGAAGCGGCAGGTCACCAGCTCGATCTGGTTCCGGACATTGTAGAGCCCGTCCAGCAGATCGAGGAAGGATTCACCCGGCACCGAGAAAGCGTGGGTCACGCCCTGTGCCACCAGCGCATCGGCCAGCAACTGCCCGCCTGTCCGTCCTCTCGTCATGCCCTGCCGTGCCGCTCCGTCATCCATCGTCTGGTTCCCTTACCCCCTTCGATCCGCCTCGGCGCGGCTCGAAGGGGGCGGAGACTACGTCCGGAACCCGGCGGGGCCAACGCCCCCATGCTACATCGGCATCCCCATCCGGCCCTGGCTGGACAGGTCGGACCGGGATGGCCTTCCGGACCCGCGCAGCTTCCGCGCCTGCCTCGCCTATTCGGCGGGCGCCGGATGGTGCGGGACGGCGCCTCGTGTCTCCAATTCCCGCAGTTTCGCCGCGATGGCACCCACCGGCCGCGTATAGGGCGCGAGCAGCAGGTAGAGCGCCGGTACCGCATACAGGGTGACGAAGGTGGACAGGGTGATGCCACCCACGATCACCACGCCCAGCGCCTGCCGGCTCTCCGCACCAGCGCCTGACGCCATGGCGAGGGGCACCGCGCCGAGCACGGTCGCGATCGAGGTCATCAGGATCGGCCGCAGCCGCACCACCGAGGCCTCCAGCACCGCGTCATGCACGTTGCGTCCCTGGTCGCGGAGTTGGTTCGCGAATTCCACCACCAGGATACCATTCTTCGCCATCAGCCCGATCAGCATCACCATGCCGATCTGACTGAAGATGTTCAGCGACTGTCCGGTCAGGTGCAGCGCCAGCAATCCGCCCGTCACGGCCAGGGGCGTGGAGAGCAGGATCACGAAGGGATGGATGAAGCTCTCGAACTGCGCGGCCAGCACC
>DATCMG010000022.1:0-6857 GCA_036563555.1 Roseomonas sp.
TCGTGGCGAAGCCGGCCTGGCCCGCGAGCCCGGAATGCTCCTTCCTGGAGGCGGCGCGGCAGTCCGTCTTCGCGAGCACCACGGAATGGGCCCATTACCTCGCCCCATGGCCGGACGAGACGCTGTCAGGGTGGATGAAGGAACCGCTTCCGCTAACGGTCGAGAGGACGCAGGAAGCCGAGCCTTGCTGGCCCCATGGCGGTCCTTGAGGGCCAGACCGGGCTGCCATCGAACAGCGACAGCCCGGGCTGGATAAGGAGCTGAGCCGGAGCGCGGCCTGCGGCGGGCGCCTAGACGGGCTCTCCCTCCACCGGCTCCTTCCCATCCGCCCGGATCAGCGCCGCGATCTCGGCGGCGGCCGATTCCAGCGCCGCCTCGTCCGTGCCCTTCGCCACCAGGGCCACGCCATTCCCGCCCTCGCGGTAATAGGGGTAGGATCCGATGTCGAGCATCGGGAAATGCGCCTGGATGGCCGTCAGCCCCTCGGCGATCTGGCCTTCCAGAAGCCCGTGCGCGTGCAGCGCGCGGGACTTCACGGGGATTCCGCCCTTCAGTATCGGCGCCACCACCTCGAACATGCTGCGCATGATCCGCGGCACGCCGGCCATGACATGCACGTTCCCCATGACGAATCCGGGTGCGGAGGTCTCGGAGCACAGAATCGGCGACGCGCCGCGCGGCAGGGTGGCCATGCGCAGCCGCGCCGCGTTCATCTCCACCGGGGGCGTGCGGCGGGCGTAGTCAGCCTCCATGATGGCGCGCGATTCCTCGTGCACCTCCCAGGGCACGCCGAAGGCGCGGGCGACGCATTCGCTGGTGATGTCGTCATGCGTCGGGCCAATGCCGCCGGTGGTGAAGACATAGGTGAACATCGCGCGCAGTTCGTTCACCGTGCCGATGATCGTCTCGGGCATGTCCGGGACCACCCGCACCTCGCGCAGAGGGATTCCCAGCTCCCCCAGGCGGGTCGCGATGAACTTCAGATTGGCGTCCTGGGTGCGGCCCGAGAGCACCTCGTTGCCGATGATGATCAGGGCGGCGGTCGGCTGGGTCATGACGTTTCTCTCGCGCGGTGCCGGAAGGGTCGCGTGTTCCGCCACCGCGTCAAGCCCGTGGGAAGCGGGTTGGCCTTCCGGCAACGGGCGGCCATGCCTTGCGCCTGACTGGGGCGCCTAGAGGAAATCCCTGAGCAGGGCGACCAGCGGCTTATCCGCCGGCGGCATGGCATAGTCGCCCATCTTCGCCGGCCGGACCCAGGCCAGCGCCTGCCCCTCTCGCCCTTCCACCGTGCCGGTCCAGCGGCGGCAGAGATAGAGCGGCATCAGCAGGTGCCGCCCCTCCAGCGGGTGGGAGGCGAAGGCGAAGGGGGCGAGGCAGGCGGCGGAGACATCGATCCCCAGCTCCTCCCGCAATTCGCGGATCAGGGCTTCCTCCGGCGTCTCACCCGTGGCGAGCTTGCCCCCGGGGAACTCCCAGAGGCCGGCCATGGGCTTGCCCTCGGGCCGGCGGGCCAGAAGCACGCGGCCATCGGAATCGATCAGCGCGCAGGCGGCCACCAGCAGCAGGTTGGCACCCTGCGCGGTCGTCGGCGCCGTGGGGGCGGTGACTTCCGGCGAAGGGGCCTCGGCCGGGCCGGACAGCTCCGCGCGCCCGGCGCGGAAGCGGCGGACGGGCAGGCGGGCGTTGCGGGCGGTGAAGTCTTGCTCCGCCATCCCGTCCCCGATGAAGCCGATCCGCGCCAGCACGGCAGCCGAGCGCGTGTTCTCCTCCAGCACCGAGGCGTGGATCACGTCGAGGTCGAGATTGGCCAGTGCCCAGCGCGCCAGCCGGCCCGCGGCTTCCGGCCCGATCCCCTGGCCCCAATGGCGGCGGCCGACCCAGTAGCCCAGCTCGGCATGGCGCGGTGCGTCGCGGGTGGTGGTCAGGCCAACGCAGCCCACCAGCGCATCATCGCGCGTGATGGCGAGGTGCCAGGCCGTGCCCGCCTCGATCTGGGCGCGGGTGGAGGCGATCCACTCATCGGCCAGTTCGCGGGGATAGGGGAAGGGGACGCGCGCCAGCATGCGCGCGACCTCCCAGTCATTCACCAGCCGGTGGAGCTGGGCCGCGTCCGCCGCATGCAGGGCGCGGAGCGTCAGCGCTCCCGCGCGCAACGGCGCGAAGATCGCATCCGTCACATGGCCCTCCGCGGGAGGAGGCGCCGCGTCAGCGGCGCCACCAGCCCTTCTTCGCGGGGGCCGCCGGGGCATCCTCGGCGCCCAGCAGAACGGGCTGCACGATCGTCCCCACCACCGGCTCCGCGCGCTCGGCCGCGGGTTCCGGCGCAGCCGGCTCCGGAGCGGTGGGAGCCGGATCGGCGGCGGGGGGCGTCTCAGGCGCCTGCGCCACCGGCTCCGGGGAGGGCTCGGGCGCCGTCACCTCAGGCTCGGGCGTCACCACCGGCGCGGCGGCCTCGGCGGAGGCAACCTCGTCCGGCGTGGCCGCCGGCAGTCCGGCGGGGGCCGTGCCGATGGGGATCTCGCGCACGGCGCGCGGGGCAGCCTCGGCCTCCTCCACGGCATCCATCGCGTCCATCAGCGCATCATAGGTACCGCCGAAGGGATCGGCCGGGGTGGGGCCGGTATACGGGGCAGGGGCCGGGGCCTCGTCGCCCTCGGCACGCGGCGCCTCGCCCTCGCGGCGGAAGCGGCTCCCACCGCGGCGGCCCCGGCGGCGGCGGGCATCGCCCTCGGGGCGCTCCCCTGCCGGGCGCGGGGCCTCGGCGGGCGCGGCCTCGGCAGCGCTGTCCTCGGCGGCGGCCTCTCCGACTGCCATCTCCTCCTCGGCACCTTCCTCGCCCGGCGCGGCCTCGGCCTCGTCGCTGCCGGCCTCGGCGGATGCGCCCTCCTCGCGGCGACCGCCACGGCGGCGGCGGCGGCGGCGGCGGCCGCGCTCCTCATTCGCTTCGGCGCTGGCCTCGGCGGAGGCGCCACCCTCCTCCTCGGTCTCCTCGGCCCCCTCGGCGGCGACGGGCTCCTCCTCGTCATCGCCACCGGTCACGAAGACCGGCTCGGGCGCGTAATCCATCCGCAGCGCAGGCGCGCTGGTGGAAGGGGCGGGCAGGGTCTGCGGGCGGATGCGCTCGATGCGGTTCTGCGCGGCGGTCATCTCCGCGTCAGGCTCGAACACCACGCACATGTCGTGGCGCTGCTCCACCGCCATCAGGCGCTCGCGCTTGCGGTTGAGGATGTGCATGGCCACCGCCGGCGAGCAGTACACCAGGATCTCCGCGGCGCGGCGCTTGGCACCCTCCTCCTCGATGGCGCGCAGCACATGCAGCGCGGCGCTCTCGTCGGAGCGGACGATGCCCAGGCCCTGGCAGTGCGGGCAGGTGACGAAGGAGTGCTCCGTCAGGCTGGGGCGCAGCCGCTGGCGCGACATCTCCATCAGGCCGAAATGGCTGATGCGGCCGACCTGGATGCGCGCGCGGTCATGGCGCAGCGCCTCCTTCAGGCGGCGCTCCACCATCGCGTCGTTGCGGCTGCTCTCCATGTCGATGAAGTCGATGACGATCAGCCCGGCCAGGTCCCGCAGGCGGAGCTGGCGCGCGATCTCGTCCGCGGCCTCGAGATTGGTGCGGAGGGCAGTGTCCTCGATATGGCGGTCGCGCGTGGCGCGGCCCGAATTCACGTCGATGGAGACCAGCGCCTCGGTCTGGTTGATCACGATGTAGCCGCCGGAGCGGAGCTGCACCGTCGGCGACATCATGGCGTCGAGCTGCTGCTCCACCCCCGCGCGGGCGAAGAGCGGCATGCCGGGTTCGCGGTAGAGCTTAATCTTGCGCTCGTTCTGCGGCATCAGCATCCGCGTGAACTCGCGGGCCTGGCGGAAGGCCTCGTCACCCTCGATCTGGATCTCTTCGATGTCGCGCGCGAAATTGTCGCGGATCGCGCGCTTGAGGAGGTCGGCCTCCTCGTAGACGAGGGCTGGGGCGGTGGAGCTCAGCGTGCGCGTGCGGATGTCATCCCACAGGCGCAGCAGGTATTCGCAGTCGCGCCGGATCTCGGGCTTCGGGCGCTGGGCGCCGGCGGTGCGGACGATGATGCTCATGCCGCGCGGCAGGCCCACCTCGTCGATCACCTCGCGCAGGCGCTTGCGGTCACCGGCCGAGGTGATCTTGCGCGACACGCCGCCGCCCTTGGGCGAGTTCGGCATCAGCACGGAGAAACGGCCGGGCAGGGAGATATAGGTGGTCAGCGCGGCGCCCTTGTTGCCGCGCTCCTCCTTCACGACCTGCACGAGGATGACCTGCCGGCGGCGGATCACCTCCTGGATCTTGTAGTGTCGGAGATAGCGGGAGGGAATGCGGCGCTCGCGGCGCTCATCCTCGCCGTTCTCGTCTCCGTTCCGGTCCTCGCCGCCGATCGTCTCGGGCGGGGGGGCGGCTTCGGTGACGGTCTCGATGTCGCCCTCGTCCGAGGACGGCTCGGCCACCGGATCGCCCTCGTTCACGCGGTCCACATGCATGGACATGGGCTGGGCGCGCGGGGGCGGCGCACCGTCCTCGCCGCCGCCGGTCTCGCCCGGAGGGACGTCGGCCGTTGCATTGGTCGGAACATCGGAGGGGGCTTCGGATGCGGGGGCCGCGTCGGGCTCCGGCGCGGAGATGGGCTCCACCGTGGTGTCGGCCGTGGCGCCGGATTCGTCGAGGGTCTCGCCGGGGGCCGGCTCGTTCACGGCGGCGAGGGTCTCGTCCCCCACGGCCCCTGCGGCCTGGGCCTCCCCACGGCCGATCAGGTCGGCATCGTCATCGGGGGCCAGCCGCTCGGCGGCGGTCTCGATCTCGTCCTCGGGATCCTCCTCGTCATCCTCCTGGGCCTGCATCTCCAGCAGGCGCTGCCGGTCGGCGACGGGGATCTGGTAGTAGTCGGGATGGATCTCGCCGAAGGCGAGGAAGCCGTGGCGGTTGCCGCCATACTCGACGAAGGCAGCCTGCAGGCTGGGTTCCACCCGGACGATCTTGGCCAGGTAGATATTGCCCTTCAGTGGGCGGCGGTTCTGGGTCTCGAGGTCGAAATCCTCAAGACGGTTGCCGTCCAGCACCACCACCCGCGTCTCTTCGGGGTGGGATGCATCGATCAGCATGCGCTTGGTCATGGAAGACAGGGCTCCGCGCCGCACGGGGCCTGGGGCTGCCGGCGGCGGTGAGGGTTGGGGGGCCGGGAGGGAACTGGCGCGGGGCAGAGCGATGCATCGCCGTCATCCGTCCTTTCTCCCGTAAAGGGCGGTCCCGATGGGGCGCCCTGAGTGCTGTCATGGGCACGAGGGTGCCCGGTGGTTTCGGCGTGCCGTGCGCAGACCCCTTAGGCGCGGCGCCCCTCCTCATGTGTCGAGGAAAGCGCGCGCGGGCGGGCCGGCGACTGGCGCGTTGCGGTCCTTTGGCCCCACAGGTGGGACGATTGGCCCTGCCGCGCCGCGTGGCGCGCGCCGGGGAAGGCTGGTGACCCCCGCGGCCCCAGGGCTACGGGCCGGCGCGCCTGGCCGGATACCGGCGCTGGCGGCGGCCCTTTCCAGGGCGATGCGGGGTCGGGCGTCCAATCTGGCTGGACCGGCGGCCGTTCTGAATCGGCCGCACCCGGGAACCCTCCACCGGCGGCGTGCCGCCGGGGCAATCCACCATACGCAGGGGGGTGCCGAGGGGCAAGGCGCTGTGTGCCCCGCGCCACACCTCTCCCGGAAGCGGCCGATGTCAGCCCCAGCCAGGGCCTGTTGCCCTCCGTCACGCTTCAACCGCATTCGCGATGCTATGATGTGCGCCAAGGGGATGGCTGACGACCTTGAGGGGGGACGTGAGGGGAATGCGATCGAATCTGCCGCGCCGGGGCCTTCTGGCCGCGGTCCTGGCCGCCTTGGCGATGCCGCGCCCGGCTTCGGCCGAGGCCGCGAACCTGCGCGCAGAGGGCGATGGTGCCCGTCTGGTGCTTCCGGGCGCCGCCACGGGCCAGTGGCGCCTCATGGCCGAGGCCCGGCCGGCCCGCCTGGTGCTGAACCTGCCGCGCCATGATTGGGAGGGCCCGCGCGCCCTGTCCGGCGCCGGACCCGTGCGCGCCGCCCGCTGGGATGCACGCGCCCGGCGGCTGGTGATCGACCTGTCCGGCCCCGTGGCCGCCCCGGATGTCGGGCGCGAGGGCGGCGCGCTGGTGCTGTCCATTCGGCCGGGGCCCGCTTCCGCCTTCGCCCGCATGGCCGGGCCGCGCCGCCCGATCGCCCAGGGGCAGGGCGCCCCGCGCCCGGTGGTGGTGCTGGACCCCGGCCATGGCGGCAAGGATCCCGGCGCGATCGGCGCCACCGGCACGCAGGAGAAGCGCATTGTCCTGGCCGCCGCCCAGGAGATGAGGCGTCGGCTGGAGGCGGGCGGCCGCTGCCGCGTGGTCATGACCCGCACGCGGGACGTCTTCGTGCCGCTCGCCGGCCGCGTGGAGTTCGCGCGCCGGAACCGCGCCGCCCTCTTCGTCTCGATCCATGCGGATTCCGCGCCCGGCGCGCGGGGTGCCAGCGTCTATACCCTTTCGGAAACCGCCTCCGACGCCCTTTCGGCGGCGCTGGCTCGGCGGGAGAACGCGGCGGATGCGACGGGCGGGCTGAACCTGCCCTCCGTGCCGCGGGATGTGCAGCGCATCCTCCTCAGCCTTGTGCGACAGGAGACGCGGCAGGGCTCGGTGCGGCTGGCGAACATGACGGTCGGCGCGCTGCGCCCCCGCGTGCCGCTGCTGCCCAACACCCACCGCCAGGCCGCTTTCGCCGTGCTGAAGTCGCCGGATATTCCCTCCATGCTGGTCGAGATCGGCTTCCTCTCCAGCCGGCTGGATGAGGCGCAG
>DATCMG010000025.1:0-2507 GCA_036563555.1 Roseomonas sp.
GGCGTCGCGCTGCGTCCAGCGCGCGGCCAAGATAGACGGTATTCCACAACTTGGCGGCCGCCGCGACCAGGGCGAGGCCGCTGGCCCGGTGCTGCTGGGCCTGGGCCGTGCGGTTACGCAGCCGCCCGAGGCGGTGGAAGCACACGGCTCGGGCCAGGGTGTTGCGGCTTGCGCCTTGTTCAGCTCCGCCGTGGCCAGCCGGCGAAGTTGGGGCCGTTCCAGCCAGTCGAGCGCGTGCAGGGTCCTCTCGATGTGCCCAATCTCCCGCAGCGCCAGGGCCAGCCCGTTCTGCCGCAAATGGGCGCCGAGGCGCTTGAGCAGCAGCGAGGCGCTGACCGTTCCGGTCCGCACCAAGGCAGTCAGTCGCAGCAGGTCGTCCGATTGCGCGGCGATCAGCTTGTCGTTGGGCTTTCCGGCGATGAACGGCGCGAGCTCCGGCCACGTCGAGGCTGGCCCGAAGGCGTAGAGCTTGCGGTCGGCGAGGTTGGGGATGCGCGGGGCAAAGTGGAATCACAGGGGGTGCGCCAAGGCGAACACGTGGTCGCTGACCCCGCTGCCATCTGTGTGGTGGGCGGAAATGTCGAGGTCTGCCTCGTGGTAGAGCAGGCCGCCAATGACGTAGGCCGCCTCACCCGAGGGCGGGATCGACGCCATGTGGTAGGGCGCGTGCCGGGACGAGACGTGGGTGTAGAACAGCCCGGCCCCTTCGCGCCCGTGCCCATGCCGGGTGTTGTGGGCACCAAGCGCCTCACCGCGCCCGGCGAGGGGCACCGACGGAGCCGAGCAACTTCGACAGGCGCTGATCGAGCGCCGCGGGCTCAGACCACCTGAAGCCGTCCGGCCGGATTGGCTTTCAGTCGTGGCTCTCGCCATATAGGTTTCAATACGGTATCTCACCAACCACCGCCGGTACAGGAGCGGCCAAGCCATGAAGCTACGGCTTCCTCCCCTGCTCGTTGAAGGGTTGGCCAAACGCGAGTACCCGCTCAAATACAGTCTGTTCAGGTTGCTGCGTGCCGCCGGCTTCCTGAAATTGGAGCTGACGTTCAGATTGGGGGATGGCGAGCTTTACGCCCCTGCGGATGAGTGGAACTTCTGGCGGCTGCGCGATGTGGCGCGCTACGATCCAGACCTCACGACCCTCTGCAGGTTCGTGAACGAGCGGATTGGTGAGTTCGACCTTCTGGACCTCGGCGCCGACATTGGCATGGTCAGCCGCTTCGTCCATTCGGAGTGTCCAGGCCTGCGCTCGGTCACAGCGGTCGAGCCAAACCCGTTCTCCTTCGCATACCTCGAAAGGAATCTTCGGACCCTTCCCATCCCTGCAAAGGCGCTCAAGATGGCGGTCTCCGATTTCACCGGTCTGGCAAGGCTGGAATTCGACCCCATGCGGCAATCCGATCACGCCGGCCACATCGAGGTGGGCGAAGCCGGCGACAACATGGTGGCAGTCGAGACGGTCGACAGGATCTTTGTGCCACGGGCCCGAGACCTCGTGATGAAAATAGACGTGGAGGGCGAGGAGAGGGCCGTCTGCGGGGGCGCGCAGGAGACCGTACAGAGAGCCGAGCGCGTGGTCCTTTTCATGGAGGTCCATCCGGATGTCATCCGGCGCACCGGAGGGTCGGCCGAGGAACTCTTCGAGGCAGCGGAGGCAATCCGTCCGTGTGAGTGGTTCCTCTCAGATCCGGGCATGCCGCGGGTCGACCGCCGGCGGCACTTTTTTCAGCAGTTCCCGCAGGTCCGGCAGCACGACGTTATCGGCTTTATGGAACCTCGCCCCCTCAGCCGCTGATCCGCATGCAAGCTGCCCCCGCCACAGTCGTGCTCCTCACTCCGCAGTGGCACGTCCCACGTGGGTTTAAAGACGACCTCGGGCTAAGTTCCAAGTGCTGCGCGAGGTGGTCCCTGCCGGCCGTTCTGCGACAGGCGCCCAGCGGAGCCATCACCTCTTGTTCGTCTCCCATATAGGGATTGGCCAACCGGAGAAGCCGAGCTCGGATGAGGCGAAGCTATCGTGTGTGCCGACGCGTCGGTGAGCTATACTGAAATCTGGGTGACACGGTGATCAGGCGGCGTTCTGCGCTGGCGTGTTGGTGACCTCGACGCCGTTCTTGAATGTGGCGCCCAGGATGAACTTGGGCAACTGGTTCTCGCCCTTGAGACGGTGCCGGGTTTTTAGCCGCAGCCATGACGAGCTTGAATACCATCAGCCGGGCGGTGTCCTGCGACAGGGCACCCTTGGTCCGGACGGTGCGGTGGCGCACCGTGGCGAACACGCTCTCGATGGGGTTCGAGGTGCGGAGGTGGTCCCAGTGCTCGGCGGGGAAGTCGTAGAAGCTGAGGAGCGCGTCCTGGTTCTTCACCAGGCAGGTGACTGCCTTCTCGTACTTGGCCCCGTACTTCCCGGCGAAGGTGGTGACCGCCGCTTCCGCTGTCGCGCGACCCGGCGCCTGCCAGATCTCACGCAGGTCGGCCTTGGCGGCCGGCTGGACGGATCGGGGTAG
>DATCMG010000030.1:0-2540 GCA_036563555.1 Roseomonas sp.
CTGACTATCAGCTACTCCGCGCCGAGAGCGATCACAACCAGCGGGCGATCCACCAGCAGGCCGCGAGGTTGCGGGCGAGGCGCGAGGCCGAGACGGCCCGCGCCTTCTTTTGGGCTACACGCTATGCCAACGGGACGAAGCGCCATCCGGATGGCACCCCCATGAAGGACGCACAGGGGCGGGAACTGGGCTACACGTCCGCCGATCTCGCCGAAGTCTATCCGGTGCTGATGGAGGGCTAGGGTGTTCAACGTCTTCGCATCGCTCGCCATCGACCGTGGCCCATTTTCCCGCGATTTACGCGCGGCGAAGGATGAGGCTACGCGCTTCGTCGGCGATGTGGAGCGGTCAACGGGGCGCGTGGGTGGCGTCTTCGGGAAGATCGGCGCGGCGCTGGGTAGCGTCTTCACCGGCGGCAAAAGGGAGTCCTCATCCTTCTTCGCCTCGGCCGAGCGCGAGGCCGGTCGGCTGCAATCCACCTTTCGCTCGCTCGGCGGTGCCGCGTCCTCGATCTTCCAGGGGGTCGGCCAGGGCGTGGGCCAAGCCATCTTCACCAAGCTCGGCCAGGGGGCCAATGCGTTCAAGGGTGCGCTGGTCGGCCTGAATACCGAGTGGGAGAACGCCTCGGCCCGGATCAACGCCTTCACCAAGGACGCAGGGAAGACCGCCGAGCTGATGGAGATGGTCAAGCAGCGCGCGGCGAGTACACCGTTCGCCCTGCAAGACATGTCCAACGCGCTCGGCTCCCTCCTGCCGGTGGCCCGGTCGAGCGGCAAGGGGATCGAGGACCTGCTGAAGCAGGCCGAAATCCTGGCGGCCTCGAACCCGATGGAGGGGTTGGAGGGGGCGTCGTTCTCCCTGCGCGAGGCGATGACGGGGGATTTCACGTCGATCATCGAGCGCTTCAACTTATCGCGATCCAGCATCAACAAGTGGAAAGAGGAAGGGGTCTCGAATTTCGAGATCGTCCAGCGGGCGATGGCCGAGATGGGCTACGACGCCGGTCTGGTCACGGCGATGGGCGCGACCATGCAGGGCCGCTGGTCCACCCTGACCGACACGATGCAAGGCTTCGCGCGGACCCTGACCTCCCCCATGTTCGATGTGCTAAAAGATGGGCTGGTCTTCGTGCAGGGGGCGCTCGACGCCAACACCCCTCGGATCACTGCGATGGCTGCCGCGCTGGGGACGGACCTGGCGCGAGGGACGCGCCTGGCCCTGGATGGGGTGATCACCTTCGCGCAGGCCATCAGCGGGGATTGGGTCGATAGCGACAAGATCAGCAGCCCGGTCGTGCGTGCCGTGGGGCGGATCGGCACGGACATCGGCTCCCTGACCCGCAAGCTGCTCGACCTGAAAGCGGGATTCACCGGCGCGTTCGGGGATTCCATGACCGTAGGGTGGGTCTCGGCGGGCGCGGAGGCACGCTCGGTACTCGACAACATCAAGGGCGGCTTCGACCAGATAGCCGAGGTGATCCGCTCGGGCGACTTCACCGGGGGTGGCCCGTTCGCGGAGGACAGCCCGCTCATCGCCGGTATCTTCTCCCTCCGCAACGGCGTGAATGAGGCGTCGGACGCCTTCGACCGGCTGCGGGAGAAGGCCGGTATCCCCATGCCCAAACTGCCCGATGCGCCGAAACTGCCGGGCGGTGGACTGAGCGGCGGCGAGATCGGCGTGGCTGGTGCGGCCCTCGGTGGAGTCGGACTGGCGGCGGCGGGCGGGCTGGGGGCTATCGCCCTGGCCGCCGCGCCGCTGGCCCCGATTCTGGGTCCGGTGATCGGGATTGTGACCGGATTGGCGGGCGCGCTGGGCGGGCTGTTGGTGCCGCTCGGCCTGGCCGCCGCGGGTGCGGCCGCCCTCTATATCGCCTGGGACCAGAACCTCGGCGGCATCCAGGAGAAGACGGCGGCGGTCCGGAGCGCCGTCACCGACGAACTCAACGGCCTGCGCGGCGGGGCGGAACAGGCGGCGAACGGGCTGGCCGATGGGCTGCAAGCCGGGCTAGGTCGCTTCACCTCCTGGTACGAGACGAACCTCGCACCGAGCCTGCGCGGACTGGGGACGGCGATCCAGGAAGGTCTAGCAAACGCCGCCCCCGGCGTCCAGAAGCTCGGTGACACCTTCACCCGTTTGGGTGCGGCGGTGATGCCGGTCCTGCAAGAGGTCGGCGGCTATTTGCTGTCGAAGGTCGGTCCGGCCATCGAGGAGGTGGTCTCCTTCGCCACCGCCAATATCCCGCGCATGGGCCAGGCGTTCACCAACGTGGTCGGGGTCATCACCCCCGTACTCAACGGACTGGCCTCGTTTATCACGAAGAACCAGGACACCATCGTCTCGATCCTGACCGGGGCGCTGGACCTGATCACCAGCGGGGTTCGCACCGGATGGACGCTCATCTCCGGCATCTGGCAGACGGCACTACAACTGCTGACCGGCGACTGGTCGGGGGCCTGGACCACGATCAAGGACACCGGCACCCGCATTTTCGGTGAGATCCAATCGGGGCTAGAAACCGCATCGAACGTCCTGAAGGACAC
>DATCMG010000032.1:0-7694 GCA_036563555.1 Roseomonas sp.
CTGTCCTGGAAGCGCACGTCACGCCAGGAACCGAAGCGGCCGCCCAGTTCCTCGGCGAAGAAGGTGTAGAAGGCGTCGAGCCAGGCGAGGAACCGGTCCCGGTCCTCCGCAGTTCGCACGTAAGGCGTGTTCCCCGGCGCAAGGGATGGCGAGTGGTAGGTCAGGAGGAAGACCCGCTGCCCATGCGCCAGCATGTAGCGCACCAGCCGCTTGGCCTCGTCCAGCGTCATGCCCTCGGGGCTCAGCCGGATCCGCTCCAGCAGCCCAAGCTTGGAGAGCACGCCGGGAAGGCCGATCTTCACCATCCGGGGATTGAACACGGCCGGGGCCAGGCGCTCGCCATGGCGCCGTGCCAGGTGCCCGACCAGCCCGCTGGTGACCGGGATTTCCATCAGGCTCCGGTCCCGGTCCACCCAATAGGGCCGGGCGGAGAGGCCCCAGGATCCCCAGCGCCCACCGCCGACGGGCTGCCAGCACGGCGCCACACTGGTGTCCACCAGATAGCCCAGGCTCTTCAACACGTCGCCGGTCCGGGGCCCGACGCCGAAGCGGCCGGTGCGGTAAATCAGGGGCGCCTCGCCGAAGGCATCCTCCAGCGCGCCCGTCAGGCGCCGCGCCTTCTCCAGCTCGAGCGCCACGGGAAGGTTTCCGGCAAAGCTGTTATGGTCGCTGACCACCTCGTCGAAGGGTGGGGTCACCCAGGGGTGCATCTGCGCCCCCACCTCGCACAGCCCGGACTGCAGAAGCTCACGCAACGGCGCGCGCCCCGCATCCTGCGCCGCGACCGGATAATCCGTGAGATAGACCGGCACGACGCCGTGCCGCTCGAAGACACGATGCGCCAGCTGCTGGACACCCATCGAGGTGACATCCCGCGCGCTGCGGGAGAAGGGGCGCGACCAGTCGAAGGCCTCCTCCGCATCCACGGTCGTCATGAGCAGGGGCTGGCGGTCCGGGCGCAGGGCCACGGGTGTGTGGAAACGCCGGTCGAGGATGGCGGCCGAGGAGCCGAGCCCTGTCTCCTCCTCGGTGGCTGCAGGCTCGCGGCCGCCCACGCCACTCAGCACGGCCGGTGCGGCGAGTGCGGCAGGGTCGGGAAGCGCCTCGGGCGCGGCATCGGGCGCGGGCAGGCCGTAGAGCTCGAGGTAGCGGCGCGCCACCGTGCGCATCCCGAAGCGCGCGCGCGCCAGGGCGCGGCCCGCTGCCCCGAGGCGCTGCCGCAGCGCGGGATCCGGTGCTAGCCGCAGCACGGCATCCACATATTCGCGGGTGGTGTCGAACAGGTGCCCGGTCTCGCCCTCCAGCACGAAGCTGTCATTCACCCCGGGCAGGCGGCGCACGATGACGGGCAGCCCATGGGACATCGCCTCCGGCACCACCGTGCCGAAGCCCTCCATCCGGGAGGCGAAGACGAGGATGTCGGCGGCGGCGAACCAGGGATGCGGGTTCTGCTGCTCCCCCGCGAAAAGAACACGGTCCGTCACGCCCAGGCGGCGCGCCGTCTCGTGCAGGGCCGCGACGTAGTCACGCTCCAGCGGCGGCCCGATCAGCACCAGCCGGGCATTGGGCGCGCGGGCCAGGATGTCGGGCAGCGCCTCCAGCAGGAACATCGGGTCCTTGCGCCGGCACAGCCCGCCCGCGAAGAGCAGCAGCAGGTCGTCCGGCGCGGCGCCGAGTTCCTGGCGCTTCCCCTCGCGCGTGCCCGACGGCTGGGGCGGCACCGTCACGCCACAGGGGATGAGGTGGCAGGCATCGGGGCTGACCCCGGCCGATAGCGTCTCATCCAGCAGCTTCGGGCTGATCGAGACATAGGCCTGGAACAGGCGGAAGGCGCGCGCCGCGAGCGGCCGCAGCGAGGGACGATACTGCCCGGTCAGCACCGGCAGGCTGTCATCGAGCGTTGCGGAAAGCACCATGCGCCGCCCCGCGAGCCGCGTGATCACGTAGGTGACGAAGTACCAATCGACATGGGTGCGGAAATGCACGGTGTCGTAGCGCCGGATATTGCGAAGGAACCACCAGGCGAGCTTCGCCTCGTGCCGCAACGCCTTGTTCTTCCGGGCCGAGAGATAGATGACGCGATCCAGGGTGGAGCAGGCGGCGACCTGCCCCGCCGGGCGCGGGGTCCGGGTGACCAGCAGCTCGTGATGGACCGAGGGCGCCACCTCCTGCATCACGGCGCTGGAGCGTTCGAGGAACACCCCCTCTCCGGTGAAGTCGGGGCGGTAGTATTTCAGTACGTGCAGGACACGGGTCATGGGCGGCACTCCCGCGCGGTGGCTTCCGGCCGGCGCGCCGGCGTGGTCCCCTGGCGGCGGGTCAGCCGCCAGGAGCATGGATGAGTCTGGACGTGACGCTCGGCGCAGCGGGCAGCCTCGATGCGCTCGGCGCCGAATGGCGGGCGCTGGAGGCGGAGGCCGGCGATCACGGCTTCTTCCGGAGCTGGAGTTGGGTGGGCTGCCTGGCGGAGGAGCGCTTCCCCGATCCCGTGCTGCTGCGCGCGCGCCGGGATGGCCGCCTGGTAGGCCTGGCGCTGCTCAACCGCCGTCGCGGCCGCCTCGCACTCGGGGAGAGCGGCGACCCCACGCTCGATGCACCCTTCGTCGAACATAACGGCCCGCTGCTCGCACGCGGCGAAGGGGTGGAGGCGTTGGCGTTCATGATGGGAACGGCCCTGAAGGGCGCCGGGCGGCTGCGACTGAGTGGGGTGGAGCCCAGGCTGCTCGACGCCGCATCCACCGCCGGCGGCATGGTGCTGCGGCGCCAGGACCGCGTGGCCCCCCTGGTGGATCTGGAGGCCGTGCGGGCCACTGGTGGCGATTACCTCGCGGCGCTCAGCGCCAATGCGCGCCAGCAGCTCCGGCGCTCGGCGCGCCGCCATGTCGCTCGGGGAGATCTCTCCCTGGAACGGGCGGGGAGCGTCGCGGAGGCGCTGGACTGGCTCGACGCGATGATCGCGTTGCACGGCGCCGCCTGGCGGGCGCGGGGCCGTCCCGGCGCCTTCGCCAATCCCTTCATGCCGCGCTTCCACCGTGCGCTCATCACGGGCGCCTTTCCGCGCGGCGAGGTGGACATGCTGCGCGCCAGCGCCGGCGGCCGGCCATTCGGCTACCTGTATAACTTCCGCCTCGGCGGCCGGATTTTCGCCTATCAGAGCGGCTTCGACTACGCGCTGGCCGATGCGCAGACCAAGCCCGGCCTGACCTGCCATCACCTCGCGATCGAGCGCGCCCTGGCGGCGGGCGACCGAAGCTACGATTTCCTGGCGGGCGACGACCGCTACAAGCGCAGCTTGGCCAACGCCACGGCGACGCTGGCCTGGGCGGAAATAGCCCGGCACGGATCCGCCGCCGCGCTGCTGGGCCATGCCCGCAATGCGCTGCGGCACCTGCTCGGGCGCGGTTGAGGACGGCATCACCGCCCCACGGCCGCGACGAGGCGCGGGCGCAGTGCGTCCTCGCCCGGGGCGGGTCCAGCGCGGCGAATCCGGCGCAGCGCGATAGCCGCGAGGGGATCCCGCCGGGCATCCGGCGCGGCATCCGGCCTGGCGTCCAGCCAGTCCAGCACCAGCCGCTCCGTCGTTGCCGGCAGGGCGCCGAAGCCGCCCGCATAGATCGCGTGCCTGATGGCCGCCGATTCCAGCCGCCCGCGGCCTTGCTGCAGCAGCCGGTGCCAATGGCGGCGCAGATCCGCCGGGCGCCATGGGCGCAGCGGCCGCGTCTTCCAGCGAGCCTCCGGCTCCACCGCGATCCGAGGCGGTCCCCAGGGATTCCCGAGGGCGTCGAGGTCGTGCATCACGAAGGAGCCGAGCAACCCGTCGCCGCGATACAGCCCGAGGGGCAGGCGCAGGCCTGAAGCCGCGAGCCGCTCCACGAAATCGCCGCGCAGCGCGAAAAGGGAACCGTGCAGCCCCGGCGAGGCCATCATGCCCTGCCGGATGGCGGCGGCGCTGCGGCCGCTGTCGGGAACCGCCGCCGCGGCGAGCGCCTGGGGATCCGCCAGCCGGGCCGAGAGGCGGCGCAGCGAATCCGGCGAGACGGCCGCATAGGCATCGGTGAAGACATGCATCTCCGCCGCCGGGCGCAGCACGTGCAGGTACTGGTTGATAGCGTTCGACTTGTCGGCGAAGGCAATCTCATAGACGCGCCCGGGCAGGCCGGATTGCCGCATGGCATCCGCCGCCACGGTGACGGAACCATCGGTGCTGCCGTTCACGATCACCGTCGCCTCCGTCGCCCCGGCACGGGCCAGGGCGCGCAGGCAGTCGCCGATGGACGCGGCCTCGTTCCGGGCGAAGACCGCGGCGCTCCAGCGCCGCGCGCCGGGCAGCCGGGGCCACGGGGCGGCGGCCGGCGCGATGTCGAGGGGCTCGGCGCCCATCGCTCAGGCCGATACCAGTTCGGTGGTGGCGCGGGCCGTGTCGCCGCTGCTCGCGGCAAGGAAGCCCTCGAAGACCAGGAGCTGCCACAAGGCCTGGGAGTGATCGAAGCGGCCGGATGCGTGCTCGTCGGCGAGGCGCGCGAGGGCCGCGCCGTCGAACAGGCCGGAATCCAGCATGGCGGGCCCCGTCAGCCGCGCCCGCAGCTCCGCCGCGTGGGCGCGGAACTGGCCACCGATGCCATCCGCGAAGCCCTGTTTGGGCGCCGCGAGGATTTCGTTCGGCAGCAGCGGCGCCGCGACGTCCCGCAGGACACGCTTGCCGACCCCGCCCTGCAGCTTCAACCCGGCGGGCAGCGCCATGCCGAAGGCCACGAGCTCATGGTCCAGGATGGGCGGCCGCACCTCCAGCGAGACCGCCATGCTCGTGCGGTCCACCTTCGTCAGGATGTCCCCGGGCAGGTAGGTGTGCAGGTCGGCATACTGGGCCTGCAGCAGCGGCTCGTCGGGGTCGCATTCGCCCATCAGCGCCTCGAAGCGTGCGGCCGGGTCGTGCCCATCCAGCGCGGCGCGCATGGAGGAGGAGAAGAGGCCGCGGCGGCGCTCGTCATGCAGCTTGCAGACGGTGCGGTAATAGCCAAGCGCGCTGTCGAGGCTGATCTCGGTGAGCGTGTTCTTGGCGCGCAGCCAGCGTGGCGCGCGGTCGAGCTTCGGATAGGCGCGGGCGAGGCTGGCCACCGCGCCCTTGCGGACCGCGCCCGGGAGGAAGCGGCGCACCGCCTCGGCCAGGCTGTGGAAACGGTAGCGCCGGTAGCCCGCGAAGACTTCGTCCCCGCCATCGCCCGAGAGTGCGACCGTGACGTGGCGGCGTGCCATCGCGCAGACCGCGAGGGTGGGGACGGCGGAATGGTCGCCGAACGGCTCCCCGAAGATCCCGGCCTGCTCGCGGGCGGCGGCGAGATAGTCGGTGGTGCCGGTTTCCGCATGATGCGCGGTGCGGTACCGATCGGCGACCAGCGCCGCGCGCGGCCGCTCATCGGCCTCCCCGGGAAAGCCGATCGTGAAGGTGGCGAGCGGCCCCGAGGCGGCTTCTGCCGCAAGGGCGACGACGGTACCCGAATCCACCCCGCCCGAGAGGAAGGCGCCGAGCGGGACTTCCGACATCAACCGGTCCTGCACGCAGTTCCGCAGGAGGGCCGAAAGGGCGGCAGGCGCATCTGCCGGGGCCGGCGCGGTGGAAGTGGGCGGGCGCCAATAGGGATAGGGCTCGGGCAGCTTCCCGGCCGGGACGGCATCGCGCCGCAGCAGCAGCGCGTGGCCGGCTGGCAGCTTCTGGATGCCCTCATGGACGGAATGGGGGTCGGGCACATAGCCCAGTGCCAGGAAATCATCGATCGCGGCCGGATTCAGCCGCCGGGGCAGGTCGGGCAGGGCCAGCAGCGCGTCGATCTCGGAGGCGAAGGCGATGGAACCATCGGGGCGGCGCGCATAGTGCAACGGCTTCTCGCCCATCCGGTCCCGCGCCAGCAGCAGCGTGCCGCGCGCGCGGTCCCACAGGGCGATGGCGAACATGCCTCGCAGCCGGTCCAGGCAGGCGGGGCCCCATTCGCGCCAGCCATGCAGGATCGCCTCGGTATCGGATCGCGTGCGGAAACGATGCCCCGCGGCTTCCAGCTCCTTCCGCAGGAGCTCGTGATTGTAGATCTCGCCATTGAAGACGAGGACCACCTTGCCATCCTCGCTTTCCATCGGCTGCGCGCCACCGCCGATATCCACGATGGCGAGGCGGCGATGGCCGAGCGCCAGGCCGGGCTCCGAATGCACCCCCTCGCCGTCCGGCCCACGATGGCTGATCGCGTCCAACATGCGCCGGAGGTCACGGGCCGCCGGGACGCAATGTTCTGTCGGATGAAATACACCGACCAAACCGCACATCAGTGAATGCTCCAAACGTCAAGCAAGAAGGGCTTTACGAAACCGTGAGGTGGGGTAAACTCTTTTATAGGGATACGGCGACTCCGGTTGCCAAGATTAACGTTCGTTACATCTATAAGGTCGTACATTCGTTGATCGCTACAACCGTGGAGTGCATCGTGACCTCCCAGCCTCTTCCCAGCGCCGCCAGTTCCGGCGAACAGAACGTCCTTACCGGCGCGCATCTCTATGTGGATGTGGCGCGCCGTGTGCCCCAGGTCGACGGCCGACGCCGGCTGCAATGGCCGGTTGCCGTGCTGCTGATCCTCGCGCTCTCGCTTGGCTCCTGGCTGGGCATCGCCGCGCTCGGCTCCTGGCTGTTCCGGTAACACGCGGACTTTCATCCTCGCAGCTTCAGGCCGCACGCCCGGCAAGGCCGGCACGCTGCCAGAGAAGGGTTTCCGCCAGGCCGTCCCGCAGGGTCCATGGGGACGGCAGGCCCAGCGCGGCACGCGCGCGATCCGGGGAACCGAGTGAGTGGCGGATCTCCCCTGCCCGTGGCGCCCGCATTTCCACCCGAAGGGGCTGCCCGCATAGCTCGGCGAGCGTTTCCGCCAGTTCCCTGACCGAAGTCGGCTTCCCCGTGCAGACATTGAAGACCGGGGCCGCCGTGGAACTCCGGCTCATCGCCGCCAGCAGGGCGGCCACCACATCGGCCACATAGATGAAGTCTCGCGTCTGGCCGCCATCGCCGAAGATGTTGATGGGCTCCCCGCGCGACAGCCGATCGCAGAAGATCGAGATCACGCCCGAATAGGGGGAGCGCGGATCCTGCCGGGGCCCGAAGACGTTGAAGAAGCGCAGGCCCGCGGTTGGCGTGCCATGCACCACGCCCGCGACGCGCGCGTGCTGTTCGCAGCCCAGCTTGTCCGCGCCATAGGCCGAGAGCGGCCGCGGCCCGCAATCCTCATCCAGCGGCAGGGTGGCGGCATCGCCATAGACCGCGGCGGAGGAGGCATAGACCACGGGCACCCGCTCCCGCGCCGCCGCGTCCAGCACGGCAATGGTGCCGGAAAGATTGACCTGATGGGTCAGCAGCCACTCGCGCACGGCGCGCTCGACCGAGGCAATGGCGGCGAGATGGAAGCAGCCCGCGACCCCCTCCATGGCCTGGCGCACGATCGCGGCGTCCCGGATGTCGCCGCGGATCAGCTCGGCGCCGGGCATCAGATTGGCCAGGGAGCCGGTCGAGAGGTCATCCAGCACCCGGACCGAATCCCCACGCGCGAGAAGCGCGGCAACCAGATGGGAGCCGATGAAGCCGCAGCCCCCGGTCACGAGAAAGGTCGGCACTGTCGTCTTTCCTCCTTCAACCCATGCGGCCGCCCGCCGGAGCGGGAGGC
>DATCMG010000037.1:0-3646 GCA_036563555.1 Roseomonas sp.
ACCCGGGCACGCAGCAGCACGGAGACGGCGTCCCCCGACCAGGTGAGGCTCGCGGCATCCACCACGAAGCGCGCGCGGCCGGTGGTGCCGGAGGGGATGATGCGGTCCCGGCCCATCCGCGCCACTTCGGCAGCCGGCAGGATCGGCGCCGGGGGATCGGCACGGGATCCCGCCGGATTCTCGACCACCTCCAGATCGGCGACGTTCAGGCGCAGGGGGGTGAGATAGGCATAACCCTCGATACGCGGCGGCAGGGGCGGCAGCTCGCGCCCCCCGCAGGCCAGCAGAAGGAGGGGCGTGCCGAGCGCGAGGCCACGCCTGGTTACGGTTCTCCCGATCATGGTTCCACGGAATCCCCCAAAGGCCGGGTTCCGCGTTAGCCGATCAGGCCCGGCCAGCGCCACCCCTCACCTCGCTTCGGTCGAAGCGGAAGGCGACGTTGCAGAACTCGCAGTTCATGGTGATCAGGCCCTGCTCGGCCATGTCGTCCAGATCGCTCTCCGGGAAACCCTGCAACACGCCCGCCAGCCGCGCGCGGGAGCAGCGGCAGCCATAGGAGAGGGCGCGGGGGCGATCGACCAGCAGTCCCTCGGCATGGAAGAGGCGATGCAGGACCTGCTCCGGCGCCAGCGCGTCGTCCAGCATCTCGGTCTCCTTGATGGTGGAAGCCAGGGTGGTGGCGGTGCGCCAGGCCTCATCGGCCTCCTCGTTCTCCAGCCCCTCGATGCCCCCCTGGGCGGCCACGCGCTCCAGGATCAGGGCGGTGGCGCGCCAGCCCTGGGGCGTGCGGCGGCAGGCGAGGCGCACGAAGGCCTGGAGTTGCTCGGAGGTGCGGAAATAGGAGTCCGTCATCTCCGCCAGCGTCTCGCCCTCAATGGCGACGATGCCCTGGTAGCGGTCCATGTCCGGCCCCTGGTCGCAGGTGAAGGCCAGGTAGCCCTTGCCCAGCAACGCGCCCGCCTCGCCTTCGGCCGGGCCGTCGGCACGGGCATAGCCGCGGATCTCGCCGGCATCGGTGCAGTCGGCCAGCAGCATGGGCACTGGCCCGTCTCCCTTCGCCTGAAGCGAGAAGGAGCCACGGAACTTCAGCGCCGCCGCCAGCCCGGCGGTCAGCGCCAGGGACTGGCCAAGCAGGCGGGAGACATCCTCGGGCAGGTCATGGCGGCCGACCAGTGCCTCGGCCAGATTGCCCAGGCGAACCAGGCGACCGCGCACGGGCCGTCCCTCCAGGTGGAAGGGCAGGATGGCCCGGGGCACCACTATGTCCGGCACCGGGGGGCGGTCATGGTTGAGGAAATCGGGGGTTTCGGAGGGGCGGGTCACGTCTTGCACCCGCCTTACATAGTTATCGCACCTCCGGGCCGACAGGGCCGGGCGCCCGCGCTCCGCGCATGGCGCCCTCTCCTCCTGGCACCGCCTCAGCAGAGGACGTTTTGGAGGATTCCCTCCACCCTTGCGCCCGTACGCGATGGCCTGCAGCCCGCGCCGGATGGCCGGCCAGTGGATGAAGCCCTGGAATCCACGCCAGAAGACCCGAACCGCTACGAACGCCCGAGATCTGCACTGGGCTGCCGCAGGCCCCTCCTTCGCCGTCGCTCCGTCGCGCCGCCCTATTCCGGCACTACCTCGCCGGAGCCGCCATGCTCGGCCGGGAAGTCCTTAAACTTCGGCAGCCCGTCGCGCATCGGCAGCACCGTCTGCGCATAGTTCACATGCACTTGCGGCACGAAGACAAGGTCGGGGATGGTCGCGGCGAAGACGTCGGCCATCCCCAGCGGGGGATGCACCGCCATCAGGTGCCCGCCGCAAAGCCTGCAGAACTGGCGGTGGGTCAACTCCGTCTTGTGGTAGGTCGCGATGTGCTCCGCGCCCCTGAGAACCTCGACCGCCTCTGGCGGCCAGAGCGTAAACGCGTTTACCGGACCACCAGACCAGGAACGGCACGACCGGCAATGGCAGTAGCCCATCGCGTTGGGCTGGCCGGTCACCCGGATTTCGACCGCACCGCAGAAGCAGGCACCCGAATACGAACCGGACAAGGCTTCCCTCCCGTGTCTCGCGATGTCGGCTGGAAGTCTCGGCCGATCCTGCCGGGAGGCAAGGAAAATCGGAGCGGCCGAGAATCAGGCAGGCGCTGCCGCAATGGCCGCCGGGCGCCAACTGGGGCGCAGGGGCCGCGACAACCTTGATCCTTGTCAAACCTCAGCAATGGGAGAGGCGAAGACCTCAGCCGATCCCCAGCGCCCAGAGCAGCACGCCCTTCTGCGCGTGCAACCGGTTCTCCGCCTCGTCGAAAACCACGCTTTGCGGGCCGTCGATCACCTCCTGGGTGATTTCCTCGCCACGATGGGCGGGCAGGCAGTGCATCACGATGGCATCCGGCGCCGCGTGTCGCATCAGCGCGGCGTTGAGCTGGTAGGGCGCGAGAAGGTTGTGGCGGCTCACGGTGGCCGCATCCGGCTTCTCGTCGGACATGGAAACCCAGGTATCCGTCACGACGCAGCGCGCGCCACGCACGGCGGACACGGGGTCGTCCGTCTCCTCGATCCGCGCTCCCTCGCGCCGTGCCCAGGCGACCAGCTCGGACGGTGCGCGCAGCGCATCGGGCGTCGCCAGCCGCAGGGTGAAGTCGAAGCGCGCCGCGGCTTGGATGAAGGATTGCGCGACATTGTTGCCGTCGCCCGTCCAGGCGATGGTCTGGCCGGCGATCGGGCCGCGATGCTCCTCGAAGGTCAGCACATCGGCCATGATCTGGCAGGGATGCGACACGTCGGTCAGCCCGTTGATCACCGGCACCGTCGCGTGCTCCGCCAGGCCGCGCAGCTTCGACACGTCGTCGGTGCGGAGCATGATGGCATCGACATAGCGTGACAGCACCTTGGCCGTATCCGCCGGCGTCTCGCCGCGCCCGAGTTGCATGTCACGCCCGGACAGCACCACCGCATGCCCGCCGAGCTGGGTGATCCCCACCTCGAAGGAGACGCGGGTGCGGGTCGACGGCTTCTCGAAAATCAGCGCGACGGACTTGCCCGCCAGCGGCTTGCCGGGGACGCGCCCCGCCTTGGCCTCGCGCGCGAGGTCCAGCATCCGGCGCAGCGTCGCCGCGTCGAAATCCATCACCTCGAGGAAGTGGCGGGGGGCCACAGACCCCCCATCCACCGTCTTGAGCGCGGCGCTCACTTGGCGGCCGCCTTCGCCTCGCTCGGCGTGAGGCGCAGGCAGGCACGGTCGAGGAGGCGCAGCGCCTCGTCCGCCTCGGCCTCGGTGATGACGAGCGGCGGTGCGACGCGCAGCACGTTCATCCCCGCCGCCACCGTCAGCAGGCCCTCCGCCACGGCGGCGCCCTGCATCTCGGTGTTGGACACCGCGTCGTGCAGCTTGAGGCCGATCAGCAGGCCCGCACCCTGCACGCCGGCCACCACCTTCGGGTGACGCACCGCCAGATCCTGCATGCCGCGCCAGAGATGGCGTGCCACGCGGTCCACATTCTCCAGGAAGCCCGGCGCCAGGATCACGTCCAGCACCGCATTTCCCGCCGCGCAGGCCAGCGGGTTGCCGCCATAGGTGCTGCCATGCGTGCCGGGCTTGAGGTGCTCCGCCACCTTCTCCCGCGCCAGCACGGCGCCGAGCGGGAAGCCGCCGCCGA
>DATCMG010000039.1:0-4063 GCA_036563555.1 Roseomonas sp.
TGATCGCGCGCGCCGTCCCGCCACCCCCGCCCGGCCCCGCCGCCCCCGAGCCCGACGAGATTCGCCTGCGCGCCGAGATGCGCGTCTTCCTGCATGACCGCGATCCTGCGCTCGGCCTCTGGGTCTTCGCCTATGGCGCCCTGATGTGGCAGTGCGCCGAGGCCAGCCCCGACATCGTCGCCCCGGCCCGCCTGCCCGGCCATGCCCGCCGCTATGCGTTGCGCGACATCCGGGACCGCGGCACGCCCGCCGCCCCAGGCCTGACCCTCACGCTGGAGGAATCCCCCGCCCTGGCCTGCCCCGGCCTTCTGCTGCACCTGCCTGGGCCAGACGTGGAATCCCGCCTCTGGCCGGTCTGGCGGCAGGAGATGGCCTCCGGCTTCTACGAACCGCATTGGCGCGAGGCGGTGATGCATGCCACGCGCGATCCCGGCGGCGCCCCCATCCGTGCCCTCTGCTTCACCACCCTGCACGGCCATGAGTTGGAAGTGGCGGACCTGCCCATCGGCAGCATCGCTGACATCCTGGCCCGCGCTAGCGGCACGGGTGGCACGGCGGCCGCCTATCTGCTGGACGCCGCGGAGACCCTGCGCCGACACGGCATGCGCGACGCGATGCTGGAAAGCCTGGAAGCCGAGGTCGCCCGCCGCCTGGCCAGCGCGGCGCCGGGCTGACCGCGCCCCGGCCCCGCCCGGGCGCCGCCGGGCGCCCGGGCGGGATCCCCCATTACTTCTGCAGCGCCTGGACGATCTGCTGGGTGACCTTCTTGGCGTCGCCGAACAGCATCATCGTGTTGTCCCGGAAGAACAGCTCGTTCTCCACGCCGGCATAGCCGCTGGCCATGCCGCGCTTGACGAAGAACACCGTCTTCGCCCGCTCCACATCCAGGATCGGCATCCCGTAGATGGCGGAGGACTTGTCGGTCTTCGCCGCCGGGTTGGTCACGTCATTCGCCCCGATCACATAGGCCACGTCGGCCTCGGCGAATTCGGGGTTGATCTCCTCCAGCTCGTGCACGTCGTCATAGGGCACGTTCGCCTCGGCCAGCAGCACGTTCATATGGCCCGGCATGCGCCCGGCGACGGGATGGATCGCATACTCCACCGTCGCCCCCTCCTTCTTCAGCAGGTCCGCCATCTCCCGCACCACCTGCTGCGCCTGCGCCACCGCCATGCCGTAGCCCGGCACGATGATGACCTTGCCGGCATTCTTCATGATGTAGGCCGCATCCTCCGGCGAACCGGACTTCACGGGGCGCGCCGGCTGCGCGGGGCCGCCAGCCGCGGCCGCGCCGCCCGCCTCCGCCCCGAACCCGCCCAGCAGCACGTTCAGGATGGAACGGTTCATCCCCTTGCACATGATGTAGGACAGGATGGCGCCCGAGGCGCCCACCAGCGCGCCGGTGACGATCAGCAGCAGGTTGCCGATGGTGAAGCCGATCCCCGCCGCCGCCCAGCCGGAATAGCTGTTCAGCATCGAGACGACGACCGGCATGTCCGCCCCGCCGATCGGGATGATCAGCAGGAAGCCCAGCGCGAAGGACAGGATGGCGATCAGCCAGAACAGTGCCGTGCTGCCCGTCGAGACGAAGGCGGCGATTAGCACCAGCAGCAGCACGCCCAGCCCGGCATTCAGCATGTGCTGCCCGTTGAACAGGATCGGCGCACCCGACATGCGCCCGGCCAGCTTCGCGAAGGCGATCACCGAGCCCGAGAAGGTGATGGCGCCGATGGCCAGGCCCAGCGACATCTCCACCAGCGACTGCCCGTGGATGTTGCCGGGCACGCCGATGCCGAAGCTCTGCGGCGCATAGAGCGCGGCCGCCGCCACGAAGACGGCCGCGAGGCCCACCAGCGAGTGAAAGGCCGCGACGAGCTGCGGCAGTGCCGTCATCTGGATGCGGTTGGCGATCACCGCGCCGACGCTGCCGCCGATGGCGAGCCCCGCGACGATCAGCGCGACTCCGCCCGGCCGCATTCCCGGCTGCGCCAGGGTCGCGATGATCGCGATCCCCATGCCCACCATGCCCATGAGGTTGCCGCGCCGGCTGGTGCTGGGGTGCGAAAGCCCCTTCAGCGCCAGGATGAACAGGACCGAGGCGACGAGGTAAGCGAGCGTCGAAAGCGTATGCGCCATCGTCTCAGCCCTTCCGCTGGAACATGGCGAGCATTCGCCGGGTCACGAGGAAGCCCCCGAAGATATTCACCGCCGCCAGCGTCACCGCCAGGAAGCCGAAGGCCTGGGCCAGCCAGGATTCCCCGAGGCCCGTGGCCAGAATCGCACCCACCACGATCACGGAGGAGATCGCGTTGGTCACGCCCATCAGCGGGGAATGCAGGGCCGGCGTCACGCTCCACACCACATGGTAGCCGACGAAGCAGGCCAGCATGAAAATAGTGAGCAGGAGCAGGAAGGGCTCGGCCGCCGCCGCCCCGTGTTCAATGGCGGGCATGGCTTCCGCGGCCGCCGCACGGGCCTCCAGGGCCAGCGCCAGGGCGCGCTCGGCCATGGCCTGGGCGCGGATCGCGAGTTCCTCAGCGTTCATCGTCTCGGACCCCTCAGCCGGCCACGAATTGCGGATGCACCACCTGGCCGGCGCGCGTCAGCATCACGCCGCGCACCAAGTCATCCTCGGCCGGCAGCACCGGCCTGGAGGATTCCTTGTCCCAGAAGGTGGTCAGGAAGGTCAGCAGGTTGCGGGCGTAGAGGCTGCTCGCGGCCGCCGGGATGCGCGCGGGCCAGTTTCGGTAGCCCAGCACCGTCACGCCATTCGGCGTCACCACCGCCTCGCCCGGCTTCGTCACCGCGCAATTGCCGCCCGCATCGGAGGCGATATCGACGATGATGGAACCGGGCTTCATCGAGGCCACCATAGCCTCCGTCACCAGGATCGGCGCACGCCGCCCCTGCACCAGCGCGGTGCAGATCACGATGTCCATCTTCCCGATGGCGCCCGCCACCACCTCCGCCTGCTTCGCCAGGAATTCCGGGCTCATCGCCTTGGCATAGCCGCCCGCCGTCTGGGCTGCCTTGCTCTCTTCGTCCTCATAGCCGACGAAGCTGGCGCCGAGGGACTTGATCTCCTCCTTCGCCGCCGGCCGCACATCGGTGGCCGACACGCGGCCGCCGAGCCTCCGCGCCGTCGCGATCGCCTGCAGCCCGGCCACGCCCGCGCCCATCACCAGCACACTGGCCGCCGGGATGGTGCCCGCCGCCGTCATCAGCATCGGGAAGGCGCGGTCGAAGGCGCCCGCCGCTTCCACCACTGCGCGATACCCCGCCAGGTTCGCCTGGGAGGACAGCACGTCCATGCTCTGCGCGCGGGTGATGCGCGGCAGCATCTCCATGGAGGCCGCATCGATCCCGGCCGCCGCATAACGCCCCACGGCGTCCTTGTCCGGGCCCAGCGTGCCGATCAGCAACGCCCCCCGCGGTATCAGGGTCAACTCGTCCAGCGCCCCCTCGCCCGCCGCGAGCGGCGCCCGCACCTTCAGCACGATCCCGGCCCCGGCCAGCGCGGCAGCGGCATCCGGCACCACCTCGGCGCCCGCCTCGGCATAGGCAGCGTCCGGATACCCGGCCGAGAGGCCCGCCCCGCTCTCCACGGCCACGGAGCAACCCAGCGCGATCAGCTTCTTCGCGGTCTCCGGCGTTGCCGCCACCCGGGCCTCGTCCGCCCGGCGCTCCTTCAAAACGGCAAGCCGCATCATCCAGTTCCCGTCGCCCTCTTCGGCGCGAAGGATCGCGGCGTGTTACGAAAGGCGCAACCCTCATTGAATTGCGCTTCGCGAGGACTCCAGGCGGTGCGGCACCGCACCGGCCCCTGGGCGCAGCAAGAAAGCAACATCGCGGCCCTGAATGACCCCGGAGCGCCGCTCGCGCGTTAGACCCGCATGATTCTGCGCGACGCCGAGGGCGGCATCCGCCTCCTCATCCCCCAGCCCGCCCATGCGCTGCTATCCGGCCAGATGATGGCCGCATGGGGTGCTCCGGGCTTCGTGCGGCCGGACCCGGCGCCCGAGGTCATCCTGGCCGCGTCCCAGCACGACATCGGGTGGATGCC
>DATCMG010000475.1:0-2062 GCA_036563555.1 Roseomonas sp.
CATCTGGTCCGAGGGCCCGGCCCGCCTGCTCGATCACGGCGGAGCCGGCCCTGCTGTCCTCTTCGTCCCCTCCCTGATCAACCGCGCGACCGTGCTGGACCTCATGCCCGGCCATTCCATGCTGCGCTGGATGGCCGGGCAGGGAACGCGCACCCTCCTGCTGAATTGGGGCAGCCCCGGCCACGCCGAGCGCGGCTTCACCCTGACCGACTGGATCGCCGGCCGGTTGGAACGCGCCATTGCCGCCGCCGTGGAGGCGGCGGGCAGCCCCATCACCCTGGTCGGCTACTGCATGGGCGGGCTGCTGACCCTCGCCGCCGCCCTGCGCCGCCCCGAGCGCATCCGGGCGCTTGTCCTTCTCGCCACGCCCTGGGACTTCCACGCCGGCGGCGCGGAGGCGGAAGCCCGCGCCCGCTCGGCCGCTGCCCTTCTTCCTACCCTCGAACCCCTGATGGCCACGGCCGGCGCCCTGCCCGTGGACCTGCTCCAACTTCTCTTCGCCGGGCTCGACCCCTTCGGCATCGCCCGGAAGTTCCGCGCCTTCAGCCGCCTGGATCCCACCTCCCCCCGTGCCGCCCATTTCGTCGCGCTGGAGGACTGGCTGAATGACGGCATCCCCCTGCCCGCGCCCGTGGCGCGCGAATGCCTGGCCGGCTGGTACGGCGCCAACACCCCCGCCCGTGGCGAATGGCAGGTAGCGGGCGCGCCAGTGAACCCCGCCGCCTGGCGCGGCCCTTCCTTCCTTGCGATCCCGCGCGGCGACCGCATCGTGCCGCCGGAGAGCGCCCGTGCCCTCGCCGCCCGCCTGCCGGATGCGACGGTGCTCGACGTGCCCGCCGGCCATATCGGCATGGCCGCGGGCATGAAGGCCGAGGCCGTGCTGTGGCGGCCGTTGCGGGACTGGCTTCGGGCCCTGCCGCCCACCATTTGAGAACCAGCCCGCCGGGCCGGGATACTGCGCCGCACCCATCGCGGGATTGCACAGCGGCGGCGCGGCGCGCAGCATCGCCGGAACCGGAACGCCCCAACCCGAGGGGACAACGAGGACCGCCTGCCATGGACGACATCGTCATCGCCTCCGCCGCCCGCACCCCGGTGGGCAGCTTCAACGGGGCCTTCGCCACGCTTCCGGCGCATCAGCTCGGCGCCATCGCCATCAAGGCCGCGCTCGAACGCGCGGGAGTCTCGGCGGAGGAGGTGGACGAGGTGATCCTCGGCCAGGTCCTCGCCGCCGGCGCCGGACAGAACCCTGCCCGCCAGGCCTCCGTCCTCGCCGGCATCCCGGTCGAGCGCACCGCCTTCGGCATCAACCAGCTCTGCGGCTCCGGCCTCCGCTCCGTGGCGCTGGCCGCCCAGCAGATCGCGACCGGCGATGCCGCCATCGTCCTCGCGGGCGGGCAGGAGAGCATGACCCAGGCGCCGCATGCCGCGAACCTGCGCGCCGGGCAGAAGATGGGCGACCTCGCCATGGTCGATACCATGATCAAGGATGGCCTCTGGGACGCCTTCCACGGTTACCACATGGGCTCGACGGCCGAGAACGTGGCCCAGAAGTTCCAGATCACGCGGGAGCAGCAGGACGAGTTCGCCGCCGCCTCCCAGCGCAAGGCGGGCGAGGCGATGAAGGCCGGCCGCTTCAGGGACGAGATCACCCCCGTGACCGTAAAGGGTCGCAAGGGCGACACGGTGATCGAGAATGACGAATACCCGAAGCCCGAGACGACGCTGGAAATCCTCCAGAAGCTCCGCCCCGCCTTCTCCAAGGAGGGTTCCGTCACTGCCGGCAATGCCAGCGGCATCAATGACGGCGCGGCCGCCATCCTGGTCATGAAGGGCTCTGAGGCCGCGAAGCGGGGCGTGACCCCGCTGGCCCGCATCGTCTCCTGGGCGACCGCCGGCGTGGATCCCTCCATCATGGGCACGGGCCCCATCCCCGCCTCCCGCAAGGCGCTGGAGAAGGCCGGCTGGAACATCCAGGATCTCGACCTGATCGAGGCGAATGAGGCCTTCGCCGCCCAGGCCTGCGCGGTGAACAAGGATCTCGGCTGGGATCCGGCCAAGG
>DATCMG010000142.1:0-3617 GCA_036563555.1 Roseomonas sp.
GGGCAGCACGCCTTCGGCCGAGGCGCTCGGCCGCAGTCGTGGCGGGCTCTGCTCCAAGCTGCACGCCTGCGCCGATGGCGCGGGCCGGGTCCTGCGGCTGATCGCCAGCCCTGGACACCACGCGGACCTGCGCTACGCCAGTGCACTCGCCTCGGGCATTCCGGCCTGCAACGCCGCACTCGACCGGGGTTACGTCTCGGCCGCCCTGCGCGCCACCTTCGCCGCCGAGGGCTGCACCATCCACACCCCGCCCAAGCGGGGCATGGTCGATCCGCCGGCCTGGGATCCCGAGCTGTATGCCCGGCGTCACCAGGTCGAGAACCTCTTCTCCAGCCTCAAAGACTGGGCTCGCATTGCTCTCCGGCGCGACAAGACCTGCCGCAGCTGGATGGGCTTCGCCCACCTCGCCGCCACGATGATCAACCTACGTATCGCGGAGTCCGGTCACAGACCCTAGTCTACAAGGTTTAGCGCATTGTAATCGCGCCAAATTTCCTTCGCACACCTGCCCAGAGTTGGTGATGCTGTTCCTGGGGCGATTGGAGCCTTCAACTCCTCGCCCGCCTCAAGCCCGAGCTCCAGCGGTGCCGATTGGGCACATAGGGCGGGCCCAGGCCCGGTCTGCTGCCCCTCTCCCCTTCACATCCGTTCACGAGGTACCCCTATGGCCAACCTTCCTCCCCTCCCTCCCGCCGGTCGCGCTCCCCAGGGCGGCAAGAATGCCACCGGCGGTAAGGCCAACCCCAAGGACGCCCAGGCAGGCGCTGTTCGCAGCGGCGGCAAGCAGGGCGGCGTGAGCAGCGCCTCCCAGAGCGCCCGCAAGACGGGAGATCGCTGAGCGAAGCCGCGCCAGCGTCCTCTGCATCCACCGGTAAGGTTCAGAAACATGGTCAAGCGACGCAAGCAGGAAGACATCGCCGGGGTTCTCGAATTCGCGGGATGCTCCAGCGAAGACCCGACGTTCAAGGGGTGGCTCGCTGAGCACAAAGCCCGCAACGGCGGGAAGCTCCGGGTGAGCAAGGGCGCCACAGGCGTTCGGGTCATGTTCAGCAAGGAGGCTGACATGGCCTTCTGGAAGGCTCGCTCTGAGACGGAAGCGAAAGGCCGGAAGCCCCAGGCGGCTTGAGGCATGGGGGTCGGCTGCTCCGCCATCCCCCATCTCTCCCAGGATAAGCGGTCACTGGGGAGGTTGGGATCGCGCTTATCCGTGTGCCTCCGGACATATCAGACGCGCAGCTCGATCCTGCAAAGGCGGAACGAGCGCCGTTTTCTCTGTCTGGAGAGCCATTCGTCTCCGAAGCTTGGGACTGGGTTGATTTATTCTACTCCTGCCGGTTACCGGATCATGAACTCCCCCGCCGATCTTGAAGGTCACTCGGCCACCTTTCATATCGCCGCTCCAGTTGTTCCTGAGCCCTGGAGGACGCGCGTGAGTGAGACGGTGGAGCGCCATGAGTTCGGTGCGGAGGTCGGTCGGCTGCTGGACCTGGTGGTCCACGCCCTCTACTCGGACCGCGAGATCTTCCTCCGCGAGTTGGTGGCCAACGCTGCCGACGCGGTGGACCGCCGCCGCTTCGAGGCCCTGACCGGGGCGGCTCCCGCCGTGTCCGAGGGGGCTGCCGTCCGGATCGTTCCCGACAAGGCCGCCCGCACCCTCACCCTCTCCGACCCCGGCATCGGCATGAGCAAGGCCGAGCTGGTCGAGAACCTCGGTACCATTGCCCGCTCGGGCACGCGCGCCTTCACCCAATCTCTCGCCGAGGCCAAGCCAGGAGACCGTCCCAGCCTCATCGGCCAGTTTGGCGTGGGCTTCTACTCAGCCTTCATGGTGGCGGATCGGGTCGAGGTCACCTCCCGCCGCGCCGGAGCCGAGGAGGCCTGGACCTGGGCATCTGAGGGACGAGGTGACTACACCCTTGCCCCCGCCATGCGGGAGGAGGCCGGGACCGACATCGTCCTGCACGTCAAGGCCGATGCCGAGGAGTTCCTGGAGCCGATTCGGCTGCGGACGATCATCCGCAAGTGGGCGGACCATATTACGATCCCCATCACCGTGGCCCAGGACGGCAAGGACGAGCCGGCTAACGAGGGCACGGCACTCTGGCGCAAGCCGAAATCCGAGGTGAGCGAGGAGAGCTACACCGAGTTCTACCGCCACCTCGGCCATGTCTTCGACAAGCCCTGGGCCACGCTTCATTGGCGGGCCGAAGGAACGGTCGACTTCACCGCCCTTCTGTTTATCCCCGGCATGAAGCCCTTCCAGGCCGTCGAGGGCGAGCGGGAGAGCCGGGTCCGCCTGCACGTGCGGCGGATGTTCATCACCGATCAGGCGGAGCTGCTGCCTCCCTGGCTGCGCTTCGTCCACGGGGTGGTGGACACCGAGGATCTGCCGCTGAACGTCTCGCGCGAGATGCTGCAGACAACGCCGGTGCTGGCCCGCATCCGCAAGGCTGTGACCGGGCGCGTGTTGTCCGAGCTGAAGACCCGGGCCAAGGACGCGGAGGACTACGCCAGGTTCTGGGAGAGCTTCGGCCCCGTGCTCAAAGAGGGATTGTGGGAGAATGCGGAGCACCGCAAGGAGCTCGCCGCCCTGCTTCGCTTCCGCTCCTCCGCCGTGGAGGGCTGGACCTCGCTCGCCGACTACGTGTCCCGCATGAAGGAGGGGCAGGAGGCGATCTATGTGCTCGCCGGCGCGACGTCTGAGGCGCTGGCGAAGTCGCCGCAGCTGGAGGGCTTTCAGGCGCGCGGGGTGGAGGTGCTGCTCCTGTCGGACCAGATCGACGCCTTCTGGCCGGAGCGGTTGGACCGCTACGAGGAGAAGCCGATCCGGAGCATCACCCAGGGGTCGGTGGACCTCTCGAAGGTGGCGGCCGGGGAGGATGCGGCGGGTGAGGAGCCGGCCGACACGGCCCGGCTGATCCCGCTGCTGAAGGATGCGCTGAAGGAGGATGTCTCCGAGGTGCGTGCCACCGACCGGCTGGTGGAGAGCGCGGTTGTGCTCGCAGCCTCCGAGGGCGGTCCCGACCTTCATATGCAGCGGCTGCTTCAGCGCGCTGGGCACGGCTTTGGCGCAGGCCTGCCGGTGCTGGAGATCAACCCCCGCCACCCGCTGATCCGCAGCCTCGCGGCCCGCGTCGAGACGGATGCCGGGCTGGAGGAGGCGGCGGGGATGCTGCTCGACCTCGCGCGCGTCCAGGACGGCGACACGCCACGCGACCCGGTTGCCTTCGCCCGCCGCGTGGCGAAAGCCTTCGCGACCAGTCTGGGCTGACATCATCCGGGGAAACCAGCTTGGAGAGGGGATGCGACCTTTCCCTCTTCCCACGCGACAACTCGGAACAACGTTTGCGGATCACGCAACCGGCGGTGGTCATCCCCGCTGACCACCCAGCACGACGCCATGCTGGCCAGGAACCTGCTCTACACCGGCGTGACCCGGGGCAAGAGGCTGGTCGTGCTCGTGGGGCAGCGCCGGGCACTCGCCATCGCAGTGAAGAACAGGAACACGCGAAGGAGGTGGTCCAAGCTCCGGGAGTGGATGGTGGGACGTCCAGCATGAAGGTTCTTAGCGGCACTCCGTGTCGTATGACCGGAGTTGGCCGGAAGCGGACTGACAG
>DATCMG010000161.1:0-1878 GCA_036563555.1 Roseomonas sp.
CGACCGCCGCTCCCATGATCCTCGTCTTCCATCGGCTGCAGGCGGGCAGGCGCGGGCGGGGCGGCGCCTTCGTCCCGACCTGGGTGTTCGTGGCGGGCTACATGCTGGTCTGGACGCTGGCGGGCGCCGCCGCCTACGCGGCGGCACTGGCGGGCGAGGCCGTGGCCGCCAGTGTTGCGCTCTCGCCAGAAACAGGCGCCCGAGTCGGCGGGGTCGTCCTCGTTGCGGCGGGCATCTATCAGATCTCGCCCCTGAAGGACCTGTGCCTGTCAAAGTGCCGTACGCCGGTTGGCTTCATCATGACGTCCTGGCGTGAAGGAACCTTGGGCGCGCTGCGGATGGGCCTGCTGCATGGAGCTTACTGCCTCGGCTGCTGCTGGCTCCTGTTCGCCATGCTGTTCCCGCTCGGAATGATGAACATTGCCGCTATGGCGGTCGTGACCGTCCTGGTGTTCGCCGAGAAGACGCTGCCCTGGGGCCCTCGAGCGGCCCAGGCGACGGCTGCCGCGCTCATCGCCTACGGTGCGCTGGCGGTCGGAATTCCCCAGATCCTGCCCACCTTCCCGGTCGGAAGTGATACGGCCGCTCCGGCTGGGGTCGGGATGCCGATGCAGATGGACATGTCGGGGCACGGAGGCGCCGCGCCGTCCTCGCCGCCCTGACCGCCATCGACCATCAGCTTAATTGGCCTACGCAGCCTTCAGCGCCCTCTGCTGCGTGGTCTCGACGAGCGCCCCCCCCTGGCGCTGCCGAAGGCGTCGACCTTGTCACCGCCCTGGCTGCTCGACATCACCCGGCCGGTCGCGCGTGCCCTGGGAGTGACGGGGAGCAGCGTACAGATCCTGGTCGCCCCCTTGGCGGTTCCTCAGCCCGACGGATCTATTCGGCTGGGCGAAGGCACCCGCTTGCCCGGAACCACGGCCGCGCCGGCACTCAGTGCTCGCCCAGAGGATTGAGCACTGTCGCTGAGGTTCACAGAGGCGTCCTGGCTCAGCGATCTCCTATCTTGCGGGCGCTCTGGGTGGCGCTGCTCACGCCGCCCTGCTTGCCGCCGCTGCGAACCGCGCCTGCATGGGCATCCTTGGGGTTGGCCTTACCGCCGGTGGCATTCTTGCCACCCTGGGGAGCGCGACCGGCAGGAGGAAGGGGAGGAAGGTTAGCCATGGTAGTGCCTCATGATTGTTGTGGGGATAGAAGGCGCGACAGACCGGGTTTAGGCCCGTCCGCAATGCCCAGCGGCATCGCTGAAGCTCGGGCTTGAGCGCGCCATTCGTTAGAGGGTTCGATCGCCCCAGGAACAGCACCACCAACTCCGGGCAGGGGTGCGCGGGAAAGTTGGCGTGGTTACAACGCGATAAACCTTAGACTCAATCGCCCAAGTCCCAAGCTCCGGAGACGAATGGCTCTCCGGAGAGAGAAAGGGTCGCTCGTTCCGGCTTCGAAGTATTAAGGTCTGCACGCAAAAGCCACCGGCACATGGCCGAAACCTCGGTCATGAACTCGGCAGAGAAAAGTTGTGTCGTAGAAAGTTGGAGCAGCGAGAGCAACTGGGCACAAACATTCTCTGGGGAGCGGAAGTCAGTCGGATCCGACGCGCCACTCGGAAAGGCGGCGTGTCGAACGTGCGGGCAAGCGGGACCAATACCCGGCATCAAGTCGCGCAGCAGCCTTATAAATTATGCATCTCCTCCGTAGAGGGCGAGCTACGGCCGGAACTGGGTGATGGCGATGTGAGAAAGGCGGCGTACCGAGGCGGGTGGAAGCCTGCCTGAATCTCCCGAAGGAGCGATACGCCATAACGAGCAATACCACTGTTGTTCCCCTTCGTCAGCCGGAGACAGTTGAGGATCCGCTGACGGCGGTTCTGAGGAGCGGCGC
>DATCMG010000163.1:0-14477 GCA_036563555.1 Roseomonas sp.
TCCCGGGACAGGCCCTTTTTATTGGCGGCCGCGCCTAGTGGGCGATCAGCGGCCGAGCTGCGACGGAGCCTGCGTGCCGGGAACGCCAGCCTGCGGGCTCGACGGAAGGCCAGCCGTGCCAGCAGGGGCGGAGGGCGAGGCAGATGCGCCGGGGACACCGGCACCCTGGTCTCCCGTGACGCCGCTGGGGGCGCGAGGGGTCGGGGCCGTGGACACCGGAGCCTGCGGCGCCGGGGACTGGGCCAGCGCGGGACCGGCGATCAGGCCGGCGGCGAGGGCAAGGGCGAGGCTGGTCTTTTTCATTGCGTTCTCCTGAACCTGTTTGGTCCGCGGTTGACCAACGCGGCCTTTCGGCGGCGGTTTCGTGAGGGGGATCACGCTGCGGTCAATGCGGTTCGCGGGCCACCACGGGGCGGTTCAGGCCTGCGTGGGGGGCTCTGCCTGCGTAGGAGTGCCGAGAAGCAGGACTTGCCCAGGATTTGGCTGACAGACTGCCTCGCGCGCGTATCCCGCTCCGCCGTGCCGGCGGTCCCGTGCCGTGGCATCATCCCTGTATGTCGCGCTGCGCCCGGGTTGTCGCCCAGCGGTGAGGTGCGAGGTCGGACCAAATGTGGAGCGGGCCCATGGCCAGGATCAGGACGAGGCGGAGTCTTCCAGGCGCGTGGCGCGTCCGATGAGTGTTCCTTTGAGCGTGCCGGACATCACGCGGCTGGAGCAGGCGGCGCTGAACGCCGTGCCGGCGCCACGCGTCGCCTGGGACGGCCCCTTTGTCCTGCGTGCCTTCCTGGGCGGCACGGGGCGGGCGAATGCCGCGTGTTCGCTGGACCCGCGCTTCGACGAGGATCTGGCGGAACGCGTGGGGCGGATCGAGGCGCATTATGCCGGGCTGGGGATGTCCTGTCGTTTCCGCTCCACGCCGCTGGACCCGCCGGGGCTGGTGGCGCTGCTGGAAGGGCGGGGCTACCGGGAGGCCGAGGGGGCGCTGGTGATGACCGGCGCCGTGCCACCCGCGGGGGACGAGGAGGCGCAGTGGCTTGAAGGACCGGAGGCCGACTGGCTCTCGGTTCTGGCGACGGCCGAGTATCAGGGGCCGGCACGGCGCGCAGAGAAGGAGAGGGCGGTGCCGTTGCTGGCACGCCCCGCTACTTGGCTGGTGCTGCGGGTGGATGGCACGCCCGCGGCTTGCGGGCATGCCGTGGTGGATGGCGAGCTTTGCGGGGTATTCGACCTGGCGGTGCGGCCTGAGTTCCGTGGGCGCGGCTTGGGGCGGCGGTTGCTCGGGGTGCTGGCCGGCTGGGGGGCCGCGCAGGGCGCGCGGCTTTGCTGGCTGCAGGTGGCGCCGGGGAATGCCGCAGCGCGCCGTGTTTATGAGGCAGCCGGGTTCGCGGAACGATACCGCTATCGCTACTTCCTGAACGGCTGAGGGCCGCCTGGGCCACGGCAGAGGATCCGGAAGCGATGCATCCGGTTCTCTGCCTTCACTCGCCGGAAGTTTTTCTACTCCTGAGCTTTGCCTGCTTTTCCGTGCTCCTTACGGCATCAACAGGCTGCTGCCTGTGGTCTTTCTGGCTTCCAGGGCGCGATGCGCCTCTGCCGCGTCGCGAAGAGGGTAGGTCTGGTTCACCTCAATCTTCACCTTCCCGCTGCGCACGACCGAGAAGAGATCCTCTGACATTGCCAGAAGGTCCTCGCGCTTGGCGGTGTGGGTGGCGAGCGTCGGGCGCGTGACGAAAAGGCTGCCCTTGGCCGCGAGGATGCCGAGATCGACACCCGTCACGGGGCCGGAGGCGTTGCCGTAGGAGACCAGGAGGCCGAAGGGGGCGAGACAGTCGAGCGAGGCGGGAAAGGTGTCGCGGCCGATGCTGTCATAGACCACCGGCAACCGGGCTCCCTGGGTGATTTCGCTCACGCGGGAGGGCAGGTCCTCGCCCTGCAAGATCACATGGTCGCAGCCATGGGCGCGGGCGATCTCCGCCTTGGCCTCAGTGCCGACGGTGCCGATGACGGTGGCACCGATCGCCTTGGCCCATTGGCAGAGGATAAGGCCGACGCCCCCGGCCGCCGCATGAACGAGGATCGTCTCGCCGGCCTGCAGCCGGTAGGTGCGGCGGAGCAGGTACTGGGCCGTGAGGCCCTGGAGCATCATGGCCGCCGCCGTTTCGGAGGGGATATCATCCGGCAGCTTCACCAGGACCTTGGCGGGGATGGTGCGCGCCTCGGCATAGGCGCCGATCGGGCCCATGGCATAGGCAACGCGGTCACCGGGCTTCAGGTCCTCCACGCCTTCGCCCACCGCCTCCACCGTTCCGGCGGCTTCCATGCCGATGACGGCGGGGAGGGACGGAACCTTGTAGAGGCCGGTACGGAAGTAGATGTCGATGAAGTTGAGGCCGACCGCGGCGTGACGGACCAGCGCTTCGCCGGGCTTCGGGCTGGGGAGAGGAACCTCCTCCCAGACCAGCTTCTCCGGGCCGCCTGGTTCGTGCAGGCGAATGGCGTGGTTCATGGATGGGGTTCCTAGGACTCTTCGGGCCCGCGCGCGGCGCAGCCCCTTTGCAGAGAGAGGGCGGGATCGTCCAGCAGGTCGGGGCTGGCCGGATCGGCGCGGCGGGTGCGGCGTTCGAGGGCGAGGAGCCAGCGCTTGGTCGCGATGCCGCCCTCCCCCGTATAGCCACCGATCATGCCGCCGGCGCCGATCACGCGATGGCAGGGAATGATGATCGGGATGGGGTTGGCGCCATTGGCTCCACCGATCGCGCGGGATGCCGTGCCGAGGCTGCGGGCGAGATCGGCATAGGACCGGGTCTCGCCATGCGGGATTTCACGGAGGGCCTGCCAGACCCGCTGCCGGAAGGGGCTGCCCATGGGCCTGAGAGGCAGATCGAACCCTGTGCGGAGACCGTCCATGTAGTCCTGCAGCTGGTCGGCCGCCTGGCGCAGGATTGGGGTTTCCTCACGGTCGCGGCCCTGTCCCCAATCGAGGGCAACGAGGGCGCCGTCCTCCTCCGACAGGGTGATGGTGCCGAGGGGGGTATGGATGAAGGTCTGGGGCATGGGCTGGCCTGGAAGCATTCGTCGGGCGAGCCGGGGTCCGCGTCAAGCGGGCTTTCGGAGTGGCTCGGCGGGTGTTGCTCCGGTGCCGGGCCCTCGCCTCGGCAGGGTGGGGGCTCTACATGCTCGCCATTCCCCCGCCGAGGAAGCCCTGCCTTGTCCGATGCCGCCCCTGTCGTTTCACGTGAAACGGAGGCCGATCCGCCGCCCTGGTTCGACGTGCATCTTTTTGTCTGCACGAACCGGCGCCAGGAGGGGCACCGTCGGGGTTCCTGCGCCGCGCGCGGGAGCGAATCGATGCGGGACTATATGAAGGCCCGGGCGAAGGAGCTGGGGTTGAAGCGCATCCGGGTGAACAGCGCCGGTTGCCTCGATCGCTGCGAGTTCGGGCCGGCCATGGTGATCTACCCCGAGGGGATCTGGTACCGGGCCGACACCCGCGAGGATATCGATGAGATCCTGGCCGTGCATGTGCGCGATAAGGGCCGGGTGCAGCGGTTGATGCTGACCGAGAAGGACGTGCCCCCGCCCAAGAGGTAGGACAATCTTGGATACGATTTTCGCGTTGGCGACGGCGCCGGGGCGGGCGGCAATCGCCGTGATGCGCCTGTCCGGATCCGGGAGCCGTGCAGTGCTGGCAGCGATTTGCGGCCGGGTGCCGGCGCCGCGAAAGGCCTCGGTGCGCCGGCTGCGGGATGTGGACGGCGCGGTGCTGGACGAGGCATTGGTGCTCTGGCTCCCCGGGCCGGGCTCCTACACCGGGGAGGATTCGGCTGAGCTGCACCTGCATGGCGGGACGGCCGTGGTCGAGGGGGTCGGGGCGGCCCTGGTGGCCCTTGGGGCACGGCCGGCCGAGCCGGGCGAGTTCACCCGCCGGGCCGTGCTGAACGGCCGGATGGACCTGACCGCCGCCGAGGGCGTGATCGACCTGATCGAGGCCGAGACTGGGGCCCAGGCACGCCAGGCTCTGCGGCTGGCGGGCGGAGGGCTGGCTTCGCTGTGCGAGGGCTGGGCGGAGCGGTTGGCCGGGCTGCTTGCGCGCCAGGAGGCGCTGATCGAATTCGAGGATGAGGGGCTGCCGAGCATGCTGGAACGCCAGGTGGCCGAGGGGATCGCTGCCCTGGCAGAGGAGATGACAGCAAGGCTGGCGACGGATTCCGGTGGGGAGCGGATACGGGCGGGCCTGGATGTGGCGATCCTGGGGGCACCGAATGCCGGCAAGTCCTCGCTGCTGAATGCTTTGGTCGGCCGGGAGGCGGCAATCGTCTCGGCACGTGCGGGGACGACGCGGGACGTGGTGGAAGCCCGCACCGTACTGGCCGGGTTGCCGGCGGTGCTGGCTGATACGGCGGGGCTGCGGGAGGCCGCGGATGAGATCGAGGCCGAGGGGGTGCGACGGGCACTTCATCGGGGCGAGGGCGCCGACATCGTCATCGCCGTGCTGGCCAGCGACGCGCCACATGACGAGGCGACACTGGCGCTGATCGCACGGCGGCCCTGCATCATTGTCCTGGGCAAGGCCGATCTGGGTGAGCGGGACGTGCCGGACGGGGCAATTGCCGTATCGGCTCGCACAGGGGCCGGGCTGGATGCGTTACGCGCACGGCTGGAGACGGAAGCCACCCGGCTGGCACCGGCCTCGGGGGCTACGCTGCTCGCGCGCCCCCGGCACCGGGCGGCCATCCGGGATACCCTGGGCTGGTTGCGGGAGGCAGCCGATGCCGCCTTGCCGGAGCTGCGGGCTGATGCGCTGCGCGAGGCACTGCGCGCCCTGGGGCGGCTCACCGGGCGGGTGGGTGTGGAGGAAATCCTGGATCGTGTCTTCGCCGAGTTCTGCGTAGGGAAGTGACCCCGCCCGGCGTCGGCGGTATAGGCCCGCCATGGTGTTCACATTCGATGTCGTGGTGGTTGGCGGGGGACATGCCGGGGTGGAGGCAGCCGCGGCTGCGGCGCGTTGTGGCGCGCGCACCCTGCTGCTGACGCACCGGATCGACAGCCTCGGCGAGATGTCCTGCAACCCGGCGATCGGGGGCGTGGGTAAGGGCCATCTGGTGCGCGAGGTGGATGCGCTGGATGGGCTGATGGGCCGCGCTGCGGATGCTGCCGGCATCCATTTCAAGCTGCTGAACCGGAGCAAGGGGCCGGCGGTGCGTGGGCCACGCGCGCAGGCGGATCGAGCCCTGTACCGACGGGCCGTGCGCAGTCTGCTCGAGGCAACCGCCAACCTCACCATTCAAGAAGGTGTGGTGGAGGGGTTGGAGCGCGGGGCAGATGGCGGGATTGACGCCGTGCTGACCGCCGATGGAGCCCGGATCGGTTGCGGGTCCGTGGTGGTCACGGCGGGAACCTTCCTCCGGGGGGAAATCCATCTTGGGCCGGAGCGGCACGCGGCGGGGCGGCACGGCGATCCGGCCTCGCTGGGGCTGGCGCTGGCCCTTGCGGGGCTGGGACTGCCGGTGCGGCGGCTGAAGACGGGCACACCGCCACGGCTGGATGGTCGAACGATCGACTGGGATGCAGTGGAGGCCCAACCGGGAGACGACCCGGCCGAGCCGCTTTCCTGGATGACGGAGCGGATCACGGGGCCGCAGGTAGCATGTGGGATCACGGCGACGACACCCGCGACGCATGCGATCATCCGGGCAAATCTGGACCGGGCGCCCGTGCATTCCGGACAGATCCAGGGAGCCGGACCGCGCTACTGCCCCTCCATTGAGGACAAGGTGGTGCGCTTCGCGGAACGGGAGCGACACCAGATTTTTTTGGAGCCGGAGGGGCTGGACGACCCTACTGTCTATCCGAACGGCATTTCCACCAGCCTGCCGCGTGACGTTCAGGAAGCGGTTGTGGCAAGCATCCCGGGACTGTCACGGGCACGGATCCTGCGACACGGCTATGCCATCGAGTATGACCATCTCGATCCCCGTGCCCTGCGACCGGGGCTGGAGGTCCGGGGCGTGTCGCGGCTCTTCCTCGCGGGACAGGTGAACGGGACAACGGGCTATGAGGAGGCAGCGGCGCAGGGGCTGCTCGCGGGGGTGAACGCGGCGCACCGCGCTGCGGACGGACGGGATGCACGCGTGCTTCTACGGACCGAAGCCTATATGGGCGTGCTGGTGGATGACCTCATCACGCAGGGTGTGACGGAACCCTATCGGATGCTGACAGCACGGGCGGAACACAGGCTGAGACTGCGGGCGGACAATGCCGGGCTAAGGCTGACGGAGCATGGCATCGAATGGGGCTGTGTCGGTCCTGACCGTGCCGCGCGACACCGGGCCTTTGCACGAGCTGTGATGGACGCGCTGTCACGTGCCCGCGCCTCGGTCGCGACCCCGGCGGCTCTGGCCTCGGCGGGAATTGCCGTGAACCAGGACGGGGTGCCGCGCTCCTTGCTGGAGGTGATGGCGCTGCCGGCGGCAGCCGGGCCGGCGCTGCAGGCCGCGTTTCCCTGGCTGCGGGATCTGCCCCGGGGCGTGCGGGAGCAGTTGGAAACGGAGGCGCTCTACGCGCCCTACCTCTCGCGCCAGGCAGCGGAATTCGCAGCCTTGGAGCGGGAAGAGCGGCTGCCGATCCCTGAGGATGTCGACTTTGCCTGTATAGCGGGGCTCTCCACTGAGATGCGGCAAAGGCTGGCAGCCGCGCGGCCAGCAACCCTGGGTTCCGCCGGCAGGGTGCCGGGCGTCACGCCGGCGGCTCTGGTAGCCCTGGCCGGGCATTTGCGGCGGGCGCAGGCTTCGGCGCGGGCAGGGGTGACGTGAGAGCTCCGCCCGCCGCTGTTCCACGTGAAACGGAGGAGCGGCTCGGTAATTTTCTGACCCTGCTGCTCCGGTGGAATGCCCGGATCAACCTTGTGGCGGAACGGGATCCGGTGACGCTGCGGGCGCGTCATATTGCCGACTCACTCCAACTCCTGCCCCTGCTGCCACCGGGCGCCGGGGTGGCGGCCGATCTGGGGACCGGCGGGGGCTTTCCGGGGCTGGTGCTGGCCATCGCGGATGCCGGCCGGCCCTGGCACCTCGTCGAATCGGATCGGCGGAAGGCTGCCTTCCTCCTGGCCGCTTCGGCGGAGTTGGGGCTGGCGAATGTGCACGTTCACACGGAGCGGATCGAGGCGGTTGCCTTGCCTCCGCTCGCGCTGGTGACCGCGCGGGCGCTGGCGCCGCTCACCATCCTGTTGGGGCATGCGGCGCGGCTGGTCGCCCCGAATGGCACGGCCATTTTCCCCAAGGGACGCAACGCGGAGGCGGAATTGACCGCGGCGGAGACGGACTGGACAATGCAGACAGAGCGCTTCGAGAGCCGGACCGAGCCGGGCGCCACCATCCTTCGAATTACCGGAATACGACGTGTCGGCTCCTGATCATCCTACCCAAATGCGGGCTGCGGGCCCGCGCCGAATCGCTCTGGCCAATCAAAAGGGCGGGGTGGGCAAGACCACGACCGCCATCAACCTGGCCACTGCGCTCTCGACCACGAAGCGCGTGCTGCTGTTGGACATGGACCCGCAGGGTAATGCCTCGACCGGGCTTGGCGTACCCCGCAACGAACGGGGTGCGGGCTCCTATGCGCTGCTGGTAGGGAACCGGCCACTCGGCGACCTGATCCGGCCGAGCAAGATCCCCGGCCTCGATCTGCTGCCGGCCGATAACGACCTGGCCGGTGCCGAGATCGAGATGGTCGGGATGGAGGATCGCGAGCGGCGGCTGGTGCAGGCCCTGCAGCGCGATGCCGCGACCCTGGCGCGCTACGACTACCTGCTGATCGACTGCCCGCCCTCGCTTGGTCTGCTGACGCTGAACGCGCTGGTGGCGGCGCAGTCGGTGCTGGTGCCGCTCCAGACGGAGTTCTTCGCGCTTGAGGGCGTCTCGCAAATCTCGCGGACGGTGGATCGGGTGAAGCGGCTGAATCCTGATCTGGCGCTGGACGGGATTGTGCTGACCATGTTCGACCGCCGCAACAACCTCTCCGAATTGGTCGCGCGCGACGTGCGGAGTTTCTTCAAGGACCGGGTGTACGACACGGTGATCCCCCGCAACATCCGCGTCTCCGAGGCGCCGTCCCACGGTCTTCCGGTGCTTCTCTACGATGTGCGCTCCGCCGGCGCGCAGGCCTATATCAAGCTGGCGGCGGAGTTGCTGAAGCGCGACCGGGCGCGGACCCGTGTGACGAAGGCAGGCGTGGCATGAGCCGGAAGCCCACCCGCCTCGGCATGGGACTTTCGGCGCTGCTGGGCGACGACCAGGCACCTGCGACGACAGCCGCGCCTCAGAACCTGCCCGTTGAAGCGCTGGAGCCCGGCCCCTTCCAACCGCGCGGCCCGATGGATGAGGAGGCATTGGCCGAGCTGACCGCCTCGATACGCGAGCATGGCGTGCTGCAGCCGATTCTGGTGCGGCCGAAGCCCGGCGAGAACGGCACCTACCAAATCATAGGCGGCGAGCGGCGCTGGCGTGCCGCGCAGGGAGCGAAGCTTCATGAGGTGCCCGTGGTGGTGCGCGATCTGGATGATCGTGCCGCGATGGCTGCCGGGCTGGTCGAGAACCTGCAGCGCGAGGACCTGAACGCGCTGGAAGAGGCGGAGGGCTATCGCCGCCTGACCGAGGAATTCGGATTGAAGCCCGAGGCCTTGGGCAATGCCGTGGGCAAAAGCCGCAGCCATGTGGCGAATACCATGCGCCTGCTGGGCCTGCCGTCCGGCGTACGGCAGATGCTGGGGCGCGGGAGCCTGACCGCCGGGCATGCACGGGCGCTGCTGACCGCGCCGGACCCGGTTCGGCTGGCCGAGATGGTGGTCACGCGCGGGTTGAACGTCCGGCAGACCGAGGCGCTGGCCGCCGCGGCCGACCGGCCCCGGGCGGCACGCCGGCAGCAGGATGCGGACACGCGGGCGCTGGAGCGCGAGTTGTCGGAGCGCCTTGGGCTGCGGGTGAGCATCGAGCATCGTGGAAAGGCGGGGAAGGTGACGATCGCCTACCGCGATCTCGATCAACTCGATGGGGTCGTGCGGCTATTGCAGGGATGAATGGTTCGGGAGGATACACCTCCTGGACCCTGCCGCATGTTTGCTTCCCGCCCGGATTGTCTGGAAGCAGAACTGCCGGGCGCCGCGAGCGCTACCCTCTTCGCGCCAGGATCGCCGATTGCCGCGCCAGGGCCAGCAGCGCCGAGCGGGCGACGGCCGCGTCCGGCACAGGCCGGCCGGTGCCGCCCGATTTGCTCTGGCGCTCGGCTTCCAACAACCCGGCCAGAACAGTCTCCAGCGCATCGGCGCGCCAGATTCGTAGGGCCTTCTCGAAGCCCGGCCGGCTGCGGAAAAAAACCGGGGGCTGGAGGGCTTGGATCCCAGCCACGGAAGCCAGATGAAGGCGCTGGACGTGGCGCAGCAGCGCGCGGAGGATCTGGACGGGGTTTGCGCCTTCCGACATGGCGGATTCCAGCGCCCGGTCGGCGGTAGGGAGGTCGCCGGCCGTGGCGGCAATCAAGGCCTCATCGAGTTCGAGGGCGGAGCCGTCACCGATGCAGGCAAGGACATCCTCCTCTGCCAGACGGCCGCCGGGGCCGGCATAGAGGGCAAGCTTCTCAAGCTCACGGCGCAGCATCTGCCGGTCGTCGCCCAGGCGGCCGGCGAGCCAGGCGATGGCAGCGGGCTCGGCAGTGACGCCGTCCTCCTTCAGAAGGGCGGCGATGGTGGCCGATAGCTCGGCACCGCGCTCCCGGTAGCAAGGGATGGCGGCGGCACGGGCATGGGCTTCCGCCAGCTGCCGCAGCTTGGACCGGGCAGGAAGCTCGCCAGCCTCGATGACGATAAGCGTGTCGCCAACGGAATCCAGCACCTCGCGCAGCGGCGTGGCGAGGGCATCGGTGGCGTCGCGGATGCGGATGACGCGGCGGCCGCCGGTCAGGGCCATGGCGGCTGCCTCGCCGGCCAGCGTGCCGGCACGGGCTGCGGCGTCCCGGGGCAGTTCGGTGACACGAAAGGGGTCGTTGCCCGGAGCCACGGCCTCCTGAAGGATGTCTGCACGCTCACGGGCCAGGCCCGCATCCTCCCCGAAAAGAAGGGCGGCGCGGGCGGCACCGGGGTCTTTCAGGAAGGCGGGAAGACGGCGGGCGTCGAGCTTGGCCATGCGGCTCAGGCCGCCGGGTTCTCGCGAAGGGCGAGGGTGAGACGGAGCACGACATCCTCGGCGACCTGCTCGACCAGCCGGCGTTCCGCGGCCTCGCTGCTGACGAGAGAGGCGAAGTACTCGTTATCCACGAAATTGTAGGAATCGACGGCGCGGGCATTGCCGGTGGCGACCGGCCGCGGCGGCACGGAGATGGTCTGGAGCGTCCAGGGTGCCGACATGGTCATGCGGAAGCGCGAAGGGGCGCCGTCCCGGCGGTAGCCCTGGGCCTCATAGGCGGTCTGCGGGGAGATGATCAGCTCGTAACGGGCAGCGGGGCCGCTGCGGTCGCGGACGGCCAGGCGGCGGTCCAGCGCCTGATGAAGGAGCTGGCCGGTGCGCCCCACGGTGCGCCCCAGCCGCACGGCGGCGAGCTGCGGGGCGACATCGGCCTCCCCCGGCCCCGGCGGGCCGTTGAGCGGCCGGAAGCCGCAGCCGGCGAGCGATGCCGCCAACCCGGCCAGCAGGCCGCGCCGCATGAGGGGCGGACTGCACCTTGCCTGTGCCGGGGGCGCGGACAGCGCCCGCTCAGACGACGAAGTTGACGACGCGGCCTGGGACATGGATGCGCTTCCGGATGGGCTTGCCCGCGATGGCACGCTGCACGTTCTCCTCCGCCTCCGCGGCCGCGAGCAGATCCGCCTCGCTGATGCCGACGGGCACGGACAGGGTTGCGCGCAACTTGCCGAGGACCTGCACGGCGATGGTCATGCTCTCCGCCACCAGCAGGGCGGGATCCGCCTCTGGCCAGGGCATCTGGGCGACGAGGATCGCCTCACCGGGGCGCAACGGGCTCCCGGAGTGCGATGCGCCCTCTGGGTGGAGGATGGACCAGATTTCCTCCGCCAGATGCGGCATCATCGGCGCCACCAGGCGGGCGAGGGCGGCCACTGCCTCGCGCCGCGCCTCGACCGGGGCGGGAGAGGACTCGATGGCGTTGGCGAATTCGTGCAACCGCGCGACGGCCACGTTGAAGGCGAAGCTTTCCAGCGCCGCCGTGACCGCCGCGATGGTGCGGTGGGTGGCCTGCATCAGCGGGCGGGCCTCGCCGTCGCCGCCGCGCGCATCGAGGGTGGTGGCGAGGCGCCAGACGCGCTGGACGAAGCGGTGGGCGCCGGCGACGCCGGCCTCGCTCCACTCCATGTCCCGCTCCGGCGGATTGTCGGAGAGGATGAACCAACGGGCGGTGTCGGCGCCGTAGCGGCCGATGATGGCGCCGGGATCCACGGTGTTGCGCTTGGACTTCGACATCTTGTCGTTGCGCGAAACCGTCAGGGCGATGCCTGTGGCCTTTTCGATGGCGCCGCCGTCCTGGGTGGCCTCCACCTCGTCGGGTGCCAGCCAGCGGCCGTCCGGCGCCTTGTAGGAGGCATGCTGGACCATGCCCTGGGTGAAGAGCCCGGCGAAGGGCTCGGGGGTGTCGAGCTTGCCCATGCCGTGCAGGGCCCGGGTGAAGAAGCGGGAATAGAGCAGGTGCAGGATCGCGTGCTCGATGCCGCCGATATACTGGTCCACTGGCAGCCAGCCATTGGCGGCTTCCGGCACCAGGGGCGCCGCCGCATGGGGCGCGGTGAAGCGGGCAAAGTACCAGGAACTGTCGACGAAGGTGTCGAAGGTGTCCGTCTCGCGCCGTGCCTTGGCGCCGCAGGACGGGCAGTTCGCGTGCTTCCAGGTCGGGTGGTGGTCCAGCGGGTTGCCGGGCTTCGAGAAGTCCACATCCTCGGGCAGCTTCAGGGGAAGCTGATCCTTGGGGACGGGGACGATGCCGCAGGCCTCGCAATGGATCACCGGGATCGGGCAGCCCCAGTAGCGCTGGCGGGAGACGCCCCAGTCGCGCAGGCGCCAGTTCACCACGCCCTGGCCGGCTCCCTTGGCCTCCAGCGCGTCGATGGCGGCGCGCTTGCCGGCCTCGCTGCCGAGCCCGTCCATGAAGCCGGAATGGAAGAGGCTGCCATCACCGGTCCAGGCGGTCTTGCCGATGGTGAAGCTCGCCGGGTCCTCGCCAGGGGGCAGGACGACCGGAGGAACCGGCAGATCGTATTTGCGGGCGAAGTCGAGGTCGCGCTGGTCATGCGCGGGGCAGCCGAAAAGCGCGCCGGTGCCGTATTCCATCAGGACGAAATTCGCGATCCAGACGGGGAAGGTCGCGCCCGGGATGAAGGGGTGGGCGACGCGGAAGCCGGTGTCGTAGCCCTTCTTCTCGGCCTGCTCGATGGCGGCCTCGCTGGTGCCCTGGCTGCGGCACTCGGCGATGAACTCGGCAGCCTTCGGGTCGCGTGCGGCCGCGGCGGCGGCCAGCGGGTGTTCGGCGGCCACGGCCAGGAAGGACATGCCGAAAAGCGTGTCGGGGCGGGTGGTGAAGACCTCCACCTCAGACATGCCGGCGGTGGGCTCCGCGAGCGGGAAGCGCACGCGCGCGCCCTCGCTGCGGCCGATCCAGTTGGCCTGCATGGTGCGGACGCGCTCGGGCCAGCGCTCCAGCGTGTCGAGGGCATCCAGCAACTGCGGCGCGTATTTCGTGATGGCGAGGAACCACTGGGAGAGCTCGCGCTTCTCCACCGGGGCGCCGGAGCGCCAGCCGCGGCCATCGATCACCTGCTCATTCGCCAGCACCGTGCCGTCCACGGGATCCCAGTTCACCCAGGATTTGCGGCGCTCCACCAGGCCAGCGGCGAGGAAGTCGAGGAAGAGGGACTGCTGCTGGCCATAATATTCGGGATCGCAGGTGGCGAACTCCCGCGACCAATCCAGGCTCAGGCCCATGCTCTTCAGCTCGGACCGCATGTTCGCGATGTTGGCGTAGGTCCAGGCGGCGGGGTGGGTGCCGCGCTCGCGCGCGGCGTTCTCGGCGGGCAGGCCGAAAGCGTCCCAACCCATCGGGTGCATCACTTCATGGCCGCGGGCACGCTTGTAGCGGGCCACCACATCGCCCAGCGTGTAATTCCGCACATGCCCCATATGGATCTTGCCCGAGGGGTAGGGGAACATTTCAAGAACATAATACTTGGGCCGCGTGCCGTCCGGCACATCCGGGGCGGCGAAGCAGGCGCGGTCACTCCAGGCCTGCTGCCAGCGCGGCTCGGCGGCGGTGAAGTCGTATCGGGCGGGGCTATCGGGCGGGCCGTCGGTCATCGGATGGGCCAGTATGGGTCTTGTCTGGTGGTCCATCCTGATATGCCGGGGCGGGCGGGGTGGGAAGGGGTTTGGATCAGGGGAAACCCTTCCGGGTCCCAGGGGTTCTTACGCATCCCCGGAACAGAGGATACTGCCATGAGGTTCATGCCGACCGCCGTCGTGCTCGCCGGGCTGATGGCCGTGCCGACCCTTGCCCCGGCCCAGCCCCAGGGAAATACCGCCGCGGGCACCGCCGCGTCGGGCGCCACCAGCATTCCGGCCGGCCATATCCGGGCCGAGCAGTTGATGGAGCGCGATGTCTACAGCACCGACAATGTGGAGATCGGCGAGGTCGAGGACCTGATCATCGACCCGGCGCAGGGCCGCATCACGATGGTGGTTATCGAGCTGGAGAACCGCCTGGACCTGACCCAGAAGCATGTGGCGGTGACGATGGACCGGCTGCGCGTGGTGCCGGGCGAGCGCCGCGTGACCATCAACATGGCCTCGGGCGATATCCGCTCGCTGCCAGGGATCAATCTCGACTAACAGGGATAAGGGCCGTGGTCGGGTGACCGCGGCCCTCGCTGCTCGCAGGGCTGTTCAGAGGGCCGCGGATTGGCTGCGCAGCTCGCGGGCGCGGGTGAGGACCTTGTCCTCCAGCTCGGTGCCGGTGGCGGAGGCGACGGGCACGTCCACCCACATGCCGTTGCGGAGTTCCTGGCGGAAGACGGAGACGCGCACGCCATCCGAGCGGAGCTGCCGGCCGAGGATATAGGCCGTGGCCCGGAAGCGCTCACCCTGTGCCGCCGGGGGCGAGTACCAGTCGGTGATGATGACGCCGCCGAAGGGATCGGCCGAGGCGAGCGGCATGAAGGAGAGAGTGTCGAGGCTGGCGCGCCACAGATAGGCGTTCACGCCGAGTGCGCCGGAGCCATCCGGGGCGCCGGCACCATCGCGATTGCGGCTGCGGTCGGTGCCGAGGATCAGCAGGCCGTCCTGATGGCCGGACAGGCGGCCAGAGACACGGGCGCGCTGGCTGTCATCATAATACTCATCATTCTGCACCTCCCGGCTCTGACCGCAGGCGGCAATGAGGACGGGCAAGGCGAGGGCGGCGAGACGGAGATGGCGCATGGCGCCGCA